>QWPB01000182.1 GCA_003671275.1 Planctomycetota bacterium
ATCGTACCTCAAGAAGACCAGCGGCCAAAGGGCCGCTTTGTGCGGATCGAGTCTCCGGGAGAGAAGCGTTTTATCCATCTGGCTGAAATTCAGGTCTTCAGCGGTGCCGATAATCTTGCCTTAAAAGGCAAGGCATCACAGAGCAGCACCGGGTTTGGAGGTGTCCCCGAACGGGCCATCGATGGGAATACCAACGGTCACTACTTTGAGGGAAACTCGGTCACCCATACTGAGGAGCAGAACGATCCCTGGTGGGAAGTGGACTTGCAATCCACGGTCGCGGTGGATCGTGTCGTGCTTTGGAACCGGACCGACGGAGCGGCCGAACGGTTGTCCCCATCCCGGATTGTCCTGCTGGATGAGAACCGTCAACCAGTCTGGGAACAAGCCATTCCAGACGCCCCCAAGGTCAGTCAGGAATACCCTGCCAGTGCCGTGCGGCCCATCGAATTCTCCGTCGCAATCGCGGATTACACTCAACCGAACTTCAATCCCGAGCAGGTGCTGGCCGTCAAAACCGATCCTGGTAAAGGCTGGGCCGTGGGCGGACGTCAAAGTGAAGCCCACTGGCTCGTTCTCGTCCCGCGGACGGTCGCCGAGATTCCTGCGAACAGTCGGATTGAACTGGTCATCGAGCAAAACTCGCAGTTCGAAAACCATCTGCTCGGCAAATTCCGGCTTTCCGCGTCGGCCTCTTCACGGGCCGTCGAAGTGGCCCGGACGCCCAGTGCCATTCGCCAGATTCTGGCACTCGCCGCAGCCGACCGGTCCGCCGAGCAATCGACCGAGTTGATGAACTGGTATCTCGAAACTACAGCTCCTGAACTCAAGACCCCTCGGGCCCGCAAAGCCCAGCTGTCCACGAATCTAGCCACTCTGAAGCCCGCGACGAGCGTGCCCGTCTTCAGGGAATTGACGGGGGACAGCCGCCGTAAGACACAGGTCCAGCTTCGCGGCAACTTCCAGGATCTGGGAGATGCGGTGAGCGAAGGAGTGCCCACTGCTTTTCTGCCGTCCGGGGCTGCGGCTCCACAGGATCGACTAGCGATGGCCCGCTGGCTGGTCAGCCGGGAAAATCCGCTCACCGCGCGGGTTCTGGTGAACCGGTTCTGGGACGCGTTGTTTGGACAGGGGATTGTGTCGACCAGTGAAGACTTCGGGACGCAGGGCGAACTGCCCACCCACCCGGAATTGCTCGACTGGCTGGCCGTCGATCTGATGGATTCCCAATGGAACATACAGCGTTTACTGAAGCAGATGGTGATGTCCGCGACTTATCGACAGTCGTCGAAAGTGACTTCGGACCGACTGGAGAAGGATCCCGACAATCGCTGGCTTTCCCGGGGCCCCCGGTTCCGCATGTCCGCCGAAATGATCCGCGACCAGTCACTGGCGGTGAGCGGGCTGCTTAGTCCCAAGATGTACGGGGCTCCCGTTCGCCCCCCCCAGCCAAAACTGGGGCTGAGCGCTGCCTTTGGTGGGTCGACGGACTGGGAGACCAGTTCGGGCGAGGACCGCTACCGACGGGCTCTGTACACGCAATATCGTCGTTCGAATCCATATCCCTCGATGGCGGCGTTTGACGCCCCGAATCGCGAGGTGTGTACGCTCCGTCGGATTCGAACGAACACACCGCTTCAGGCGCTGGTCACGCTCAACGATCCCGTTCATCTGGAGGCGGCCCAGTCGCTGGCTCGCCAGGTGATCCAGTGGGAAGGCTCGGTCGATGTCCGGGCCGCCCGGTTGTTCCGCCGCTGCACCTCTCGGGAAGCACACCCGGCTGAGCTGGCCCGGCTGACCGAATTGCTGGAAACCGTACGCCAGCAGGCGATCAAAGCTCCGGAACAGGCTCGGCTGCTGGCCAGTGAACCGCTGGGGCCCCTTCCCGAAGGGGCTGACGCCACCGAACTGGCAGCGTGGACCGTGGTCGGGAATGTCATCCTGAATCTGGACGAGATGCTGATGAAGCGGTAGCTCACGAACCTCCGCGATTTCATTTTCGCGACTTTCGCCACGGGCCATGGATTAAATCTAACCGTTTCTGCCAAAAAGGTTGTGACTTTTCAGGAACTGCCTCGGAACCCTTTCTGGGGGCTCCAGGTGCGAATCTGACGAACCGACAACCACGAATTCCCAAACATCGTTCCACCGGAACAGTTCCGGGAGATTTATTGCATAGGGGACACCCGATGAATTAGTATTGATGGATGCGTTTGCGAGGCTGTCGCAATTTCCTTGGGGAAGTTGCGACAGTACGCGTCCCGCGAGACAGCATGATGACGCAGCTTCTTCACCGACGAACTCCCTGGGCGGTCTGGATCAGCGTCTGGGGACTGATTCTGGGGGGAAGCCTGGCGGAGGCTGAAGATCGCCCCATCAGCTTTGTGAACGACGTCATGCCGGCGATGACCAAAGCGGGATGCAACATTGGGGCGTGTCATGCCAAGGCGGGCGGCGGACGGAATGGTTTCCAGTTGTCATTGCTGGGCTTCGAACCGCTCGACGACTACGAACAGCTGACCAAGTCCGATCGCGGACGACGGGTCTCACCGGCATCGCCGGACAAAAGCCTGATCCTGCTCAAAGGCTCGGGGCAGCTGCCGCATGGCGGCGGTCTCCGCCTGAAAGCGGATGGTGAAGGGTACGCAATCATCCGTGAATGGGTTCGTCAGGGAGCCCTATACGACAAACCGGGGACGCCGACGCTGGCGACCTTCACGATCCAGCCACAACGGGGAACAGTTCCCCGAAAGACGCAACAACAACTAACAGCAGTGGCGACCTACTCCGATGGCACGACACGAGAGGTGACGAAGCAGGCGCTGTTTGAATCCAATGACTCTTCGATGGCCGAGGTGAGCGACGGAGGAATGGTGTCGATTCAGGATCTCTCCGGCAAAGTGTCGGTCATGGTCCGGTATCAGGGGCAGGTTGCCGTGTTTAGTGCCTCGGTTCCGCTGGGAGCCCCGGTCGAGCAGCTCCCCCCATCGAACAACTTTGTGGATGACCTTGTCTTTGGCAACCTGAAGGAACTCGGCATCCCCCCCTCTCCGGTCTGTGACGACGCAACGTTTCTGCGGCGAGTCACACTCGACATTACCGGGCGTCTGCCGACGGAAGAGGAGTCCGCGAAGTTCCTGGCCAACGTTGCGGCGAACAAACGCGATCTGGTCATCGACGACCTCCTGAAAAGCCCCGACTATGCGGACTTCTTTGCCAATAAGTGGACCGCCCTGTTGAAGAATCGGCGGGATGATGCCAGCGATACGATTTCCAACTTTGCTTTCCACGCCTGGGTCCGCGACAGCCTGCTGGCCAATAAGCCATACGATCAACTCGTTCGCGAGCTCCTGGCCGCGACCGGCACCGTGATCGGCAACCCGCCGGTCGCGTGGTACAAGCGGGTGAAAGAGCCCAAGCAACAACTGGAAGATGTCGCCCAGCTGTTCCTGGGAGTGCGGATGCAATGTGCCCAGTGCCACCACCATCCCTTCGAACGCTGGAGTCAGGACGACTACTACTCGTTCGCGGCCTTCTTCAGCCAGGTAGGTCGCAAGCCGTCGGCCACGCGAGGAGAAGACTTAATCTTTCATCAGCGCGGAGTGGCCCAGATGGCCAATATGAAGACCGGCGTGCCGATGAAGCCCGCAGCCCTGGGGGACGTCATCCCGGCAATCCCGCCGGACGTAGACCCTCGGCTCAAGCTGGCCGACTGGATGAGTTCGCCCCAGAACCCATTCTTTGCCAAGAGTGCGGTCAACCGATATTGGAAGCACTTCTTCCAGCGTGGGCTGATCGAGCCCGAGGATGACATCCGTGATACCAACCCCCCCACCAACCCCGAGTTGCTCGCAGCCCTGGAGAAGCATTTCATCCAGAGCCAGTTCGATCTGAAGGAACTCATCCGGGTGATCACACGATCGAACGCCTATCAGCTGAGTGCCTCTCCGAATTCTCACAACCTCGTCGACCGCCAGAACTATTCGCGTTATTACGCACGGCGATTGCAGGCGGAAGTGCTGCTCGATGCCATCGATCGACTGTCCGGAACGCAGACCGACTTTGCCAATCTCCCCCCCGGAACGCGAGCGGTCTCCCTGCCCGACAACAGCTACAACCGCTCGTCACAGTTCCTTCGTGTGTTCGGGCGTCCGGAAGCGGAGAGCGTCTGCGAGTGCGAACGTGTTCAGACATCCAGCCTGGCGCAGAGCCTGTATCTGGTGAACTCGGCGGAGTTGCGGAGCAAGCTGGCCGATGGCAAAGGACGCGCGGAACGGTTGGCCAAAGAGGATCGACCTGCCGAGGAAAAGATTCGAGAACTGTACCGGGTGGCCTATTCCCGCGAGCCTCGATCGGATGAACTCCAGCATGCGATCGCCTTTCTCACCGAACCCCGGTTGAACGCAGAGGGCAAACCACTCGACACCGCCCAGGCGGCCCGTGAGAACTACCAGGATCTGATCTGGGCTCTGACGAATACAAAAGAGTTCCTGTTCAACCACTGACCATCATCGTCCGAACCTCCCCCATCGGATGACCAAGAGAGAAACGCAGATGACCACGCAACAACTTCTCGCCTCCCTTCGGGATGCATGGAATGGACGGTGGCGTTCCGGCGGTGTCGCCGCGATCCTCGCACTCCTGCTGACGAGCAGTGTGCCGGCTCAATCGGTCGGTCTCCCAACACCGCGACTCCTGACCACCATGCCGATGGGAGGCCAGGTCGGAACGCAGGTCGACATCACGATCACCGGCGAAGAACTCGACGATGCGGGGGAGATCCTCTTCTCGGACCCGCGCCTTTCCGGCACGCCAAAACTTGACGGCAGTGGCCAACCGATTGCGAATCAATACACGGTGTCGATTGCGGCTGACTGTCCCATCGGCGTCTACGAGACCCGTATTCGCACACGTCTGGGCCTGTCCTCCTCTCGCATTTTCTCCGTCAACAATCTGCCTGAACGGGTCCAGAAGCCCGGCCACACGACCGTTGCCAATGCGATGGAACTACCGCTGAATTCGATCGTTAATTCCGTGATGAGCGGACGATCGGCGGACCATTACTCGTTCTCTGGCCGCAAGGGGCAGCGCGTGTTCGTGGATGTCGCCTCACGCGGGATCGACTCCAAGCTGGAAGCGGTCGTTGTGATTGGCGATTCGCTGGGGCGTGACCTGGTCGTCGAACGCCGGACAGGTTCTCTCGATTACACGCTGCCCGAGGATGGCAAGTATGTCATCAAGGTTCATGAGCTGACCTATCAGGGGGGCCCCGCCTTCTACTACCGGCTGGCTCTGCGTGAACTGGCAGCTGACGCCGTCGCGGTTCGCCAGCCAGCGACTCGTCGCGTGAATGCATTCTCCTGGCCCCCCGAAGGACTGTCAGAGCAGGCCGCACTTGCCGAAATTGAACCCAACAACACGCGGACTCAAGTCCAGAAGATCACACTCCCCTGCGACATTTCGGGAGCGTTCGCCACTGCTGCCGATGTGGATCTGTATGAGTTTGAAGCCCGGCAGGGTGAGGTCTGGTGGATCGAAGTTGCCTCGGAACGATTGGGACTGCCGACCGACACGAATGCCATCGTTCAGCAAGTCACCGGGTCGAGTGAAACAGAAATGCTCACCGACGTGGCGGAATTCTCGGACATCCCGCATCCCGTCAAAGTCTCCAGCAATGGCTACGCCTACGATGGTCCGCCGTATCACGCGGGTTCCGCGGACGTGCTGGGATCTATCGAAATCAAAGCGGATGGTATCTATCGCCTTCAGCTGACAGACCTGTTTGGCGGGACACGAAACGACCCCAAAAATGTCTATCGTCTGGTCATTCGCAAGGCGACGCCCGACTTTGCGGTGGTTGCCTGGGGGCTGCATCAGGAGTTGCGTAATGGGGACCGAAACGCCGTGTCGAAGCCTCTCGCCCTGCGCGGCGGAACGACCCAGGCTCTGGAAGTTGTGGCCATCCGCCGCGATGGGTTCAATGGAGACATTGAGCTGTCGATGGATCATCTTCCGCCAGGAGTTACCGCCCAGGGGATCAAAATCCCCGCTGGAAAGAATCGCGGGCTGATGTTGATCACGGCCCGCGCCGATGCGCCCCGTGGACTCAGTTTTGTCAATTTCATTGGCACGTCCAGCATGGACGGCCAGACCGTCACCCGCCCGTGCCGTGTCGCCTCTGTAGCGTGGCCGATTCTTGACTCCTGGGGTGAGATCCCCAGTCCACGCCTGACAGCGGATATCCCGGTATCGGTCAGCGGTATCGATCAGTCCTCGATCACCATCGCTCCCGCCGCTCCGATGCTTGAAGTCATCGCCGGGCAAACCCTCACCGTCCCGTTCAACGTCACGCGCCGCTGTGAATTCCAGGGAGCCTCCGCTCCGCTGCGAGCCATCGGTTGTGGCCTTGAAGCCGTCAAGGCCCTGGAGATCAACTTCTCCTCTGAAAAAGCCGAAGTCGCCATCGATACTGCAGCCCTCAAGTGCGCCCCGGGTGATTACGTGCTGGCCTTCCACGGCCCGGCCGTTGCCAAGTACCGCCACCATCCAGAGGCGGTGACAGTTGCCGAAGCGGCCAAGGTCGAAGCCGAGAAGACGGTCGCCGCCGTCGAGACCGAGGCCAAGCAAGCGATGGAACTGGCAGCGTCCGCCGGCGCGGCAGCCACCCCCGAACAGAAGGCCGCCGCCGATAAGTCGCTGGCGGAAATCGCCGAAAAGCAAAAGGCCGCCCAAGCCGTCCTGGCCGCAGCGACCGAGAAGCTGAAACAAGCCACAGCCACTGCCCAGCCACGCGATATCGTCGATATTGTCGTGGCCGAACCGATCACGATCCGAATCCAACCCGCGGAGGCAAAATGACCCACTCATCACATACCGGAAAGCCCTGCTGCCAGGGACCGTGGGACTGGGGAACTGGAAGTCGCCGGACCTTCATGCAAATGGGGCTGGCGGGATTTGGCAGTCTCAGCCTGCCCGGCATTCTGCGGATGCGGGCCGAGGCCGGGCCGACCAGCCGCGAGAAGACCGCCGTCATCCTGGTCTGGAAACCGGGCGGCTGCTCCCACATCGACACCTACGATCCCAAACCACATGCCGCAGCCGAGTATCGCGGCCCGTTTGGCGTCATCGACACCAAGGTTCCGGGGCTTCAATTTACCGAACTGCTGCCCCGGCAAGCCTCCATCGCGGACAAGTTTGTAGTCGTCCGCTCCATGCATCAGAAAGCCGGTGGACATCCCGCTGGCTCCATGCAGCTGCTCTCGGGCGATCCAGACACTCGCGACAAACCCAAACCCAAGCTCCCGGATTGGATGACCGTAACCAACTACATGCGGTCACTGGAAGGGCCCCGTCAGTGTCCATTGCCCGCCTACGTGGGGATCAATCCTCCCCTGGAGTACAACGGCCCGGCCTATTTGGGAGATGCCTACAATCCATTCACAGTGAGTGGTGACCCGAACCAGCCCAACTTCTCGGTGCCGAACATTGGCCTGTCGAATCTGGGAGAGGTCCACCGCTATAGCCGTCGCTCTTCGTTGCGACAGACGCTCGACACGCTGGAGCGGACTTTCGACCAGCAACGTGAACTGGCGGCCCTGGACGAGTTCGAAACCCAGGCCATGACGCTCCTGACCAACCCCCAGGCCAAAGAAGCCTTCGACCTGTCCCAGGAAGATGCCCACACTCGCGATCGTTACGGACGAAACGCCTGGGGGCAGCAACTTCTTTTGGCGCGTCGTCTGATCGAAGCTGGGGTGGATGTCGTTACGACCAGTCTCAACGGGCCACTCTGCGGACGAGTCAGCAACTGGGATGATCACGCTGTCAATCACCACGTCTTCGATGCACTCAGATTTCGAGCGGATGCCTATGACCAGGCGGTCAGTGCCTTGATCGAGGACGTTTTTGCGCGCGGTCTCGACAAGCGAGTGCTGGTTGTCGTGACGGGCGAGTTCGGTCGTACGCCGAAGATCGAACACTCTCCCAGTACGGGAGCAGGCAACGCCAGTGCCCCGGCGGGAACCGTTCAGCCAGGTCGCGACCACTGGCCGCGAGCCTTTTCCAATCTCTGGGCGGGTGGCGGTATGACCCCCGGACGAGTCATCGGAGCGACCGATCCGCGCGGGGAGGATGTCATTTCCGCCCATGCCGGGCCAGGGGACTTTCTGGCCACGATCTATCACCATTTGGGAATTGACCATACCACCCCCATCCGCGACTTCACCGGTCGTCCGACACCGATTGTCGATCAGGGCCGACCAATTCCGGAGCTGCTGGTGTAGACATTCCTGGCGTGTCTCGGGTGGCCCGATGAAACGAAGTTTTTCAGGCCACCCCGAGGGCGATCGCGCATGGCGGGCCGCCGTTCCTTGACCGATTGCCGCCTGAACCGAACAGTTGCAGATCACCGGCTGGACTTGGAACTGTCCATTTTTAGATTTCTTCGCGGACGCGGACGGCGCCTCACACCCAATGGTGATTCCGGGGACGGGACGCCGCTGAAAGTGAATTGTCCCTGAAAAAAGATCGATCGCGCGGGCACTCGAGATCGGACTTCGGTTTTCCCTCCGGGACCACCCGGTGTTACACTCGGCATGACAACAGCGAGTCCCATTCTGCGGAATGGGAAGGTGGCATGGATGAGGTGTGGCATGCGTCGAGTAATGGTGGTCGTGGGCTGGGCTCTGGTATTGGCATGTGGTATAGCGGAGGCCCAGGAAGAGGAAGGCTATCCGCTGGCGGGTTACTACGGATTTAAGCCTGTCGAGATCACCAAGATCGATCCCCGGGCGCACTCCATTGTCAGTGGAGACTTTAACCACGACGGACGTCACGATCTGGCCATCGTTAACAACGGCCATAGTCGGATTGATCTGTTGCTCCAGAGGGCACAGCCGGATATGGCCAAGGTCGCCGATAAGAATGATCGCACCGTCAACGCGGTCGAAGATCACTGGCGGATGAATCTCAAGAAGGTGGCCGTGGACCGTCCGATTTCGGCGCTCGCAGCGGGGGATCTGAACGCCGATGGGCGAACCGATCTGGTCTACTTTGGGGCTCCGGACCGGCTGGTCATTCTGCTGCAGGACGAAAAGGCCGAGTGGAAGAACCGCCAGGAAATTCGCATGGCTGACATCGAGGGGAAACCCTGGTGTGTGGTCATCGGAGACTTGAACCATGACACGTTGCAGGATCTGGTTGTGCTGGGAAAACGGTACACATCGATCCTGTATCAGCAAGCCGACGGGACGCTGGGGGCTCCTTCGAATCTTCGGAACACGGGAGGAGAACTCGGACTCGCCATGATTCAGGATCTGGATGGAGATGGTCGCAATGACCTGTTCTACACATCGACGGAAAAGGAGGCCCAGCTACTCAGCGCGCGGTTGCAGAATTCCCAGGGGCGTCTCGGGCCGGAATTGCGATTCGATGCGGTCCAGGTTCCCCGGGGCGTGACGCTGTTTGACCTCGACGGCAAGCCCGGTTCCGAAGTCCTGGTCATCGATGGGCAAACGAATCGCGTGCGGGTCATGCAGGTCCGTCGACCATTTGAAGGGGATCTGGGAGCCAAGCTGATTCAGTACGGGATCGGCGGCGGGGCCGACGCTGGCGAACTGGTCACCGGGGATCTGGACGGGGATGGCCTGCAAGAGGTCGTGACAGCCAATCCGGAACTGGCCAGCGTGGTGGTCTTTCATCAGCGTGCCCAGAGCGGTCTCGATCTGGGCGTGGACACGCCGAGTTATCTGGGGATTACTCAGTTGCAGGCGGCCGACCTCGATGGCGACGCGAAGTCGGAGATTGTGCTGCTCAGCCCCAAGGAAAACTCGTTGGGAATCAGTCGCTTTGAGCAGGGCAAGCTCGCGTTTCCTGAGTCCCTGCCCGTGGGTGGTAACCTGAAAGCGTTTGCCATCGCCGATCTCGACCAGGACGCCAAACCCGAGATCATCGCCGTCACGGAAATTGCCGGACGGGGAATGGACCGAAAGACCGCCTTGTCGTTTGGGAAACGTGATACCGCCGGTGCATGGTCCTTTGAAACTGCCGATCGCCCCGCAGTCGAGATTAAGCTCGCCAGTTCGCCCGAGCGGCTCAGCATGACCGATGTGAATCTGGATGGTCGTCCGGATTACCTGTTTTTCATGAGCGGAAAACCGCCGCAGGTGTTCGTGTCCGATGAAAAGGGGCTGCCTAAAAATCTGACCGCCGGTATCTCCATGACCGAAGCGGGATTTGGTGCGGTCAATGCCTGTAAACTGGAAGAACCGGCGCTTCTGGTTTCACAGGGCAACTTTGTCCGCAGCATCCGCCTCGATGACACCGCCCGGTGGCAGGTTGTCGAGCAGTTCAATGCCGACGACTCCACGGCCAAGGTGGCGGGGTCGGCGGTTCTCGACCTTGATGGCAAGCCGGGGGATGATCTGGTCATGATCGACACCGGAGCGGCCAAGCTGCGTGTCTACCAGAATGTGGCGGGAGAATTCCAGCCCTGGAAGACGGTCGATCTGGGCCGGTTTCCGTTCAAATCCAGCTCTGTAGCGGATCTGAATGGGGATCGGCGGTTGGATCTGCTGCTGAATGGCGGGACCAAGTTCGCGGTGTTGTATGCGGGACAGTCCGACCCAGAATTGCGCGAGGTGGCCACCTACGAATCGCCGCGTCGTGAGGTCTTCCTCATGGATCTGGTTGCGGGAGATCTCAATCACGATGGTCGACCCGAGGTTTGCTTGCTCGACACGACCGCACATCTCGTCGAAATTGTCGCCTACCGTGCGGAACAAGGTCTCCAGCCTGGCCTGAACTTCAAAGTCTTTGAAGAGAAGTCATTCCAGGGACCGGGACGCGGCGGCGTGCAGCCCCGCGAAGCTGTCATTACGGAGGTCACCGGAGATGGGCTGCCGGATCTGGTCCTGTTATGCCACGATCGAATTCTGGTCTATCCCCAGGACAGCCCGGATGCGGCAGCGGTCCCGGTAAAGGCCCCCGAACCGGTCACTGCCAAGCCCTAGATGTGGATTCTGAATCGGTCTTCAGAACGCCCAGGCAGGAATGTCCATGCCATGGAAAATGTCTGTACCACAGGATCAGTGGTGCAGGCATTCCTGTCTGCTTGACCTGTGAACCACTTCTAAAACGACGCTCGATACGGGTGAACTTCACCTTCCGTTGCAGCCCGTCGGAATCACATTGATAGCCGCCGCAGCAGCAGCCAGAACGCCAGCAACATCGCGCTGAACACTCCGATCGCAATGGAACCGAGACGGACGAATACGTTTTTCAGGTCATCAATCGGCTTCAGCGCGATATCACGCCGCTCTTGAACAATGGCGATCCATTGCGTGTTCTGAACACGAGACCAGGCAGCGAGCCAGTTCCCCTGGTAATTCGGATCGAATTCGCCGATCGGGTCATGGTACCGATCCGTCCTCTCGGTTTCCGAGCGTTGAATGACGGACGCCTGAGTCTCATCGATGTACGGTGGCTCGGTCCGTTGGGCCATGTTGGCCGCTGTCATCCAATGATGATCGAGCAGCGCCAGGCGTTTCCGTCCCTGTTCCCCGATTTCGACAAACTGCGCCAATGCGAGGAACCGCTGGTCAGCGCGGGCTTCGCCTTTGAGCTGATCTTCCCAGGGATTCAGCAAATCAGTCAGGTGGAGCGAACGGCCCAGCACGCCCAGCACCTGCTGGTGGGATTCATCCCACACGGGGACGGCAATCGCGATTGCAAACTGCCCGGTGGCCGAACTCTGATAGGCCGCCGAGACGCCACTGACCTTTCGCGGCATCAGCGATCCGATGGTGGCCGACTCCGGAAAATCACGCCCCTGTCCATGGAAATAGTCGCGGTGATGGAAGTGACTTCCAACGGTTCCGCCTTCGACCGGATTGCGGTAGATCTGCCGCCCCTGAGCATTGGTTAAAAACCAGCTACGGTCCTGATGGCGCTTTCCGGATTTTTCGCGGACGGCATTCAGTCTCTGAACAACGGAAACCAGAGTCTCCTGGCCCGGAGCCTTCTCGCTACAGATGGCCACCAGTTCCGGTTCGGCGAGCGCGGTTGCGGCAGTAATGTATTGTCGGACATCCGGGTGAACGGCCTCGGCCTCCAGTTCTTCGATGCGGTTGAGGATCTCTTGATTCACACTCTCCGCCAGAATGCGAGCACTGATGACCTCCCCGGCCAAGGCCCGCTGCAGCAGGTTCTCTTCAGCCGTCTTTACGATGCGTGAGGTGGCTGAATCGGCCATCCAGTACATCGCGATCAGAAACAGTATGGGCCCAAACAGTGCCAGCAGGACGACCTGTCTCCGCGACCGGGCTCGATCACGCTGCTCAAGCAGCTCAAAGACCAGCTGGGCATTGGCCAATCGCCGGGCGGGATCGCGTTCGAGACATCGATCGACAATCTCGATCAAACGCCGGTCGATCCCCGGGATCTCGCGATGGGCCTGCGGTGGGGGGATCTCCAGCAGCAGACGGCGATAGGTTGCCAGGCGATCTTCGGTAGTCGTGGCCCGCTGTAACTGGGCTTCCAGCGCGGGGGAGCGTCCGGGAGGGGAGCCCGTCAGCATCTGATACAGCAATGCTCCGAGAGCATACACATCCCACCGGGCATCCGGTACGCCATCCAGAACGGCCTGCTCGGGAGCCATGTAGAACAGTGTTCCAAGTGAAGGAGTGCGTTCGCTGGAAAGTCGCGACTGGCCAAAATCACAGAGTCGCGCATCCCCCCCGGCATCGAACAACACATTGGCGGGCTTCAGATCACAATGCAGCACTCCACTGCCATGGGCGTGGATCAACGCCTGTGTCATCACACGGGCGATCCGCACGGCATCTTCGATGGGCAGCCGCCCCCGTTCCAGCCGCTGGGCCAGCGAACCGTTCTCCAGATACTCCATCACAAAGTACGGCGGATCATGATCCCAGGCCACATCCAGCAACCGGACGATATTGCGAGACGTATACAGAACAGCCAGCTTCTCGACTTCGCGACTGAGCAACGACCAATCCACGCCGCGACCACGGGCATAGAACTTGATGGCCACCTTCTTCCCGGTTCGCAGCTCACGGGCCAGCCAGACCGAGCCGAACGATCCTTCGCCGAGACACTGCTCAATCTGATAACCCGGCACCGCCCCCGGAGTCTGCAGGGAGCGCAGGCTTAAAGTCTGGGAGACCTCGCGCGCCGTGAGATCCTGAACCTCAGTCCCATCGAGTGGCGTTTCGGAAACGGGCTCAGGCAACGAATTCACGCAGGCATTCTCCCTGAGAACAGCTTCAGAATTGGCATCAGGAAGGAAGGCGGGCTGGCATGCCCCACCGACCAATGGCACGAACATTCCTGCTTGAGCCAACGGAAGACAGAATCTGAGTCGGATCTCGTTGACACATAGGATATCACTCCCCGAGCGCCGGGTCAGTACGAGGCCCTCGCGTTTGCCAACTCGTCGTGACACTTGCGTTCCTCCGCCCACCGGAACACACTCAATTCAACCGCCCTTCATGGTTCCCCCGCAGCGAGCAATACCATGGCACAATCCCGCAGAAGCTTCCTTTCGCAATCCCTCACGGCTGCCGGGGCGATGGCAGCCGCGCCCCTGTTCATTCCAGGGCATGTTTTGGGAAAGAATGGGGCCACGCCGCCGAGCGAGCGGATTCACTTGGGAGTGATCGGCATCGGTCCTCGGGCCACCTATGACTTGAAACCGATGCTGACATTTGGGGATGTCCGCTGTGTGGCTATCGCCGATGTGCAGGCCACGCGGCGGGAGGCTGGCAAGAAGCTGGTGGATACCGCCTATGGAAATGCCGATTGCCAACTGCACCGGGATTTCCGTGAACTGCTCGATCGCAAGGAGATCGATGCCGTGCTGATTGGTACAGGAGATCGCTGGCATGCTCCGGCGGCGATGCTGGCTGCGGAAGCGGGTAAGGACATCTACTGCGAGAAGCCGTGCGGCATCACGATTGGATTGTGCCAGGAACTGGCGGAAACGATTACCCGAACGAAGCGTGTCTTTCAGGCGGGCACACAGCGAAGGAGCGTCCCGAATTTTCAGAAGGCGGTCGAACTGGCCCACACGGGAAAACTCGGAAAGCTCCAAACGCTGGTCGCTTCGGTCTATCTGCCATCGATTGAGACCACCTGGCTCCCCGGCGAACCGACGCCGCAGCGTGACGTTTGCGATTGGAATCTGTGGCTTGGCCCCGCTGCCTGGCGTCCGTACAACAACAAGTATGTCGCCGGACAATGGCGGGGATATTGGGACTTTGATTCGGGAGCCCGGCTACTCGACTGGGGTGCCCACACGGTCGATCTGTGCCAGTGGGCCAATCAGGCGGATGACACGTTACCCGTGGAATACGAACCCGGCGAGAACAAGATTACCGCGACCTATGCCAATGGGGTGAAACTCGTTCTCGACTGTTTGAAGACCCCCTTTGGGGAACGAACGGGCTGGATTCAGCACTTGAGCACGTGTCCCGTTCGATTCATTGGCGAAGAGGCCACCGTGGAAACCGGCGACAGCGGTGACATCGAAGTCACGCGGGAGAGTCTAAAACGGGAACTGCCTGATCCCTCAAAGAAGGTCATCGGGCTGGACGTTTCCGCGCATGCGAGAAACTTCTTTGACTGCATGCGAACTCGCGAGAAGACCCACGCCAACGAACAGGTGATGCGCCGATCACATATCGCTTGTCATGCTGCCGCGCTCTCGTGGATTCTGCAACGCAAGCTGCGGATTGACCCGATGACAGAGCTCTTTATCGAGGATGACGAGGCCAACAGTGTTCGGACCCGTCCCTCTCGTTCCTGGCAGGGATAGTGCCGCCTCCGAACGGTTCAAGCGGGTGCAATCATCTTCCGCAGCCGCTCTAGAGCCGTCTCGCGATCCCGCAGTTCACCGTTCAGCTGGGCATCTCGTAGCGTATCCAAAATCTCTTTGAAGCGTGGTCCCGGACGAAGTCCAGACTCGATCAGATCGCGCCCGCTGACGAGTTCCGGAGGATGGATCTGTTCATGGGAATGTTCCGCGAGGTAGGCATCGATAAAATCGGATGACAGCTGTGAGGCTCCCCGGGATGCGGCAAGGGCCCGCACCAGATGCCGAAGATCTGTTGCCAGTGGATGAGCCAAAATACGCTTTAGCTGGGCATCTGTCTGAAGGATTGCCGTGTGCCACTGGTTCTGGTGACTGACAAGCCACGCAATCGATTGCATCTCATGCACTGAAAGTTTGAGACGGCGGGCGATATCCCAGACAGTTCCGGCGGCTTCCTGGCGGGTGCGTGGTTCGTGCGGCGTCGCCGGAAGGGTGTGCCACATGGCTGCGGCGGCCAGTTCGAAGCGGGCGCACTTCGGCAGCACCGCCAACACCGCGGCTGCGGGCTGCGTTTCGTTTGTCAGCTCGGGAAACAGGACTGGGAGCAACCCGGTCTCGCTCATCAACTCGAATCCGCGAGCCCGCTGCGGGTGAGCCAGAACGCGGCGAAGTTCCTGGGCAATCCGCTCCGCACTGACCACCTGAATTTCGCCCGCCATCTGACGCACGGCGTCGCGTGTCTGCGGATCGAGTTCAAACTCCAGTGTCGCGGCGAACCGGACCGCCCGCAGCATTCGCAGTTTGTCCTCGGTCATCCGTTCGAGGGGATCGCCGATCGCCCGCAGCCGACGTACTTCAATATCTGCCTGCCCTCCCACGAAGTCCAGCACCCGCTGCTCCAGCGGGTCGTAGAACATTCCGTTGATCGTGAAATCCCGGCGGCGGGCGTCTTCTTCCGGCGTGGCAAAGGTGACTTGACTCGGGCGGCGACCATCGTGATATGGACCTTCGGTGCGAAAGGTGGCGACCTCCACCGGCTCCGCGCCCGGGACGGTCGGTAACACAACAATGACTCCGAAGCTGGCCCCCACTGACAGCGTTCGCTTCTTGCCGAACAGCGTGCGTACGTGCTCGGGGGGGGCACTCGTGGCGACATCATAATCCTTTGCCCGCTGCCCCATCAGCAGGTCTCGCACGCATCCCCCGGCCCAATAGGCGACAGCCCCTGCCGCTCGCAGTTGGCGGACAACATCGATCGCGAACTCGCGCGAGGCAGTGGATTCACCAGAGAGGGGGAAGACGGAACTCAAGGCGCGTCCTTGTATCGCAACCAGACACCATGCACGACCCGATCACTCGGGAAGATGACGACTCGGTCGTTCTCCGCCAGGCCATCGAGCACCTCGGCAAAGTCCGAGTTGTGATGCCCAATTTTCACAGTCTTACGCAGAGCTTTGCCCTCAGCGTCGGAGGTAAACACGGACCAGTCCCGATCATGGCGGAACAAGGCGCTCATCGGCACTCGCAGGACATTCGCTCGGTCCCAAGTCACGATTCGGGCTTCGAATCGGAACCGATCGCCAAAATGATCCGGAACGGGTGAAACCAGATCCCCAATCACATTGACCCGCTGCTCCTCCACGCCCAGTGCCGAAACTTTGGTAAATGCGCCCGGCTCAATCAACCGGACCTGTGCCTCCAGCACGCCGTCACCGCCCCAGTGTTCAATATGCATGTGGGCCCCCGGAGTGATCCGAACGGCATCCGTCGAAAGGACATCGATTTCCAGTTCAATGTCTCGCGGGTCACCAATCTCGATCAGAGGAGCCCCCGGTGCTACGACCGCCGCGCTTTCCTGAAAGACCCGGAGGACCTTACCTTGAATCGGAGCGACCAGATCCAGATGCCATTCGGGAGCGTCCGTGCTGTCATTGGGCTGGGTCCGCAGGAGCGAACTCTGGGCAACTTCCAGCTCAAAGGAGGCGATCTCCCGGGCGACATTGGCGGAACGATGCTCCTCCGTTCGCACCCGGTAATTGGTATTGGCATCCTCAACTTCCTGGTCAAAGGAGGCATCCCCCAACCGCAGACGCATGCGGCGGTCCAGCTGGGATTGGGCCGATTCCATCGCCGCCCTGGACGCTTCGGCATTGGCATCGGCTCGGCGGACGGCAGCTTCGGCAGCCTTCACGCGGGCCTCGGCGGCGGTGCGATTGCGCGGGTCCAGCAGGTCAGGATTCGTTGGCAGGATAGTGGCCAGTAACGTTTGTCCCGCCACGAGCGGATCGCCGGGCTTCAGAATGACCCGCTGCAACTGCCCTGCCAACGGGGCCGACACCACGTACTTCTCGCGAATCCGCGTGCGACCATCTTCGTTCACGGTCACTTCCAGAGGGCCACGCGTTACAACGGCGCCATCCACCTCGACCGGCTGTGGTCGAAACGAAAAACCGATCGCCACCAGAATGGCCCCCGCGATCAGCCACGTGATAACTCTCCGGACCCACACCATGTCATCGATCTTTACACCGGGATTCCGCCCGGTCGGTGGTTCGGCTGTCACACAACCGGATGGCCCAACTTCCCAGGACACCGCAATCGTCGTGGAAGGTTCACCGACTTCCGCCAAGGATTGATCTTCCTGGAAATCCCGCACGCATACTCTAAATGCCTTTGACGGGGGTCAATCCTTCCCCACAGATTCTCAGGGCGGTCTTCCTGGGAATCAGCCGGAACGGCACTTCACGGGGCCACGGAGAACTCTGTTCTTGGATGGGGAAACTGTGATTCTGAAATTGATCACCGGTCCGGAATTCAGGGGTCAGGGCGTTGTCATAGGGGCCGTCGGCGATTCTGGAGGCAGTGTTTCGGTTTCGAGCGGCACTTCACCGAGTGGCGTGGCTGCGGGTAAGGGCGACAATGACAGCGGAATGAATGCATCCATGGGCGAATGCAGGGTGGGAGAACCAGCTCCTGGCTGTGGAGCCCTTCCGAACATCACCCCACGCAACTGCAAAAGTTGCCCCGTGCGATACTCGACCTGAGTGGTGCCCAGGGAATATTCGACCTGTCGCCGAAGAAAATCAGTCTCGGCATCCGTCAGCATTTGACGAGCCCGGTTGATACCATCCAATGACAGGTAGGCCCGTCCGTCACGATTCGAGTTGTACTCCTCTTCGGCGGCGACCAGCCGCTGCTGGGCGTTCTCAACAATCGCCGCCTGTTTCCGCATCGCCTTGTACTGGCGATCCAGATCGTTAAACGCCTGTGTGAGTTGGTGCAGGACATCCATCTCCTGAGCTTCCAGGGTGCGAATCGCCTTAGTGAGCTTCAGTTCCTGATTCTTCACCTGGGTCTGGGCGAACCGCATGCCCAGCGGCTGGGAATACTCGGCCCCGATGTTCCAGCCGTTCTCCGTTCCGTTGAACAGGCGATGATAAGCACTGCCCAGCGGACGGTTGGTCCCATCCGTATGTCGAGCCCCCATCAGGTCGTCTCCGAAGGCGTTGGACTGCCCGCTGAGCAGGAAGTCGAGACGGGGCCGGTTCAGATTCTCGGCGGCTTTTAATTGCAACTGGGCACTCTTGATGGCGAGTTTTTGCTTGCGCAGCTCCGGGCGACTGGACATTGCGATCCCGAGAGACAGATCCCAATTGGGATCGATCTCGGCCACCACGGGACGGTCGAGTGGGCGGATCAGAACATTCGCGTCGACCATGACGCTCATGATGTTCCGCAGGGCGATCTCCGCCGTGAAAATCCCATCCCACGCCTCTTCCACGGCCGCTTCCGCCTGCAGAACCCCCTCCTGGGCTTCGACGTAATAGGAGAGATCCCCCCCGGGGCTGCCTTTTCGGTCCTTGACCAAATCAAAAATCTGTTGTGCCTGCAGCAGGCTTAACTGCCGCAGCTCGTAAGATTCATAGGCCACATAGAGCTGCCAATAGTGGTTTTCGACTTCGCGAATGAACTCGGCAACCGCCAGTTCGAAGTCGAGTAACGACTGGTCATTATTGATTCGGGCAATCAATAATCCCTGCTGCACTCCGGTAACGCCTTGGATATTCTCGGAGATCGGTCCCGCGATGGCTGTGTACTCTTCTCCCGCCCCGGCCAGCAAAGGCTGGCGAAATTCGACGCGGACGTTGCCGTCATAGACTGATGGAAACAGCCGACCGGGCGCGTTGCTGGAGGAATAATTGATATTGTGGCTCAATCCGATCTGTCCACCCGATTCAAGAGACTTCTGCAGGACCGCCTGGAACTGGGTGGTGTCTTCCACCAGAGGTAGACCGGCGGGAACGCCTCCCGACGTGAACTGGTTATTTTGGATTTGTGAGCTGTTTCCCCAGAGCATGCGAGTTGTGAACTGCGTATCAAATTCCGAGAGGGCGGCATGCACGCCGCGCTGTCCAAACAGCACCCCCGATTCCTGAATGGCCTGGTCGTAAATCGAGGCGACACTTTCGGGTGAACGCAATAACGGATTCCCCGGCGACAAGAAGTCTCCGTTCTGTCGGATGACTTGCGCATGAGAAAGTGCTTCAAAGATGACATCCTGCAGCGTCATCTCCCGAAACGTCGTTTCTTCGTAACTTGCCGGACAGATCGGTTCCTGGGCCATCAAGACCGACGACGGGGCCAGAACCTCCTCCTGGGCATACAAAAATTCATCATCCAACGTGCTTGCAACAGATTGCGGGAGGTACTCGGACTCCCAGTAATTGGCCGGACGGAGGTATCGGCATCCCTGTTGATGCAACATCCCCCACATCGCCAGGCAGGCGACGAATGCCCGCCAGCGACCGCGCGGACGCAGCCGTGGGATGATTTCCCCCCTCATCCGATATCGCCCCCTTCCCAGCCGGAATCCGGCCGATCCCTTGGTCTATCGACCAGAAAGAGGCATGCAATTCACTACAATCGCTACACTCGCACTAACTGCTACAAGCGGAACCGAAACAGCGTTTGCAGATACCGCCAAATCCATTCGGCCAGTGAGCGGTTCTCCGGAAAGAATCGGGCGTTTCCTCGCATTCCGTTTCGCAGCAATGATTTATCGCACGAGAGCGGCGCAATGGCCTGATAGGTAATGCTGGTCAGTTTTTCCCGTCCCTGTTCATCAGAAACGGTCACCAAGGGGCCCTGGAACCGATTCGATAGCCCCTGAGGCGCGTATTCCAGATGCCGATGCGAGATCTCCGTCAGCCGTGAACTGAAGGTTTCTGCCGGTAGCTCCTCCAGCTTGAGCCGAACTTGACCAACAACGCCATCCGTTCGCAGTTCTTCCCGTTCCGTCTGATCCATCACAAGGACGGCCTGATACTCTGAAGAAGGAGCCACGGTCCCGATCTGCGTTTGCGTTTCGAGATAGCCCCCCCGATTCCGATGGGCGGTGGGAACACTCGTCCAGCCGACCAGCCGCTCGCGTTCCTGCTCCAGGGTGGTTGCCGGAACCCGTGGCGGAGCCAGCCAGATGCCCGCCACAGGAGCGGTGACGGTCAACCGCCCCAGCAACTCATCGCTCTGTGCCAGCTTTCGCCGAGCCGAGGCCAATTTCTCTTGAGCCACTGCCACTGCGGCGGGGTCCCGCTGACTGCTGGCTGACTTGAGTGCCACTTCGGCCACATTTAACTCAATGCGGGCCTGGTCCCGCTGGGCATCCAGCTCGGGATTCGACAGGGTCAGGATTACCTGGCCAGCAGTTACCGGATCGCCGGGCTGAACCGGTTGCGTCTCGATAAAACCTGGAACCTGGGTGTAGACGTGCATGGCTCCAGCAGGTTCCACATAGAACGGGGCCTCGATGTACCAAGGGAACTCCATGAAGCAGATCAGGTAACCCAACACCCCCAGCAGCAGGGCGGACACGGCCATCCGGGGCCGGCTGATTGAGTCTCGTCGCGGCTGTGAGATCAGCTTGTAGGTATTCCACAGGAACCCGCTCAGCGAGATCAGAATGGTCACGATCGCCATGAGTACCCCCAAGCTCTGGAGCCGATACGGCTTGAGCACCGTGTAGAAGAACATAATGATCCCGGCAAAGACCATCCATCGGTAAATCGCCGATGCCATCACATACGCAAAGAACCAGAACCGCCCGTGATCCGGCAGAAAGGCGGGGGCGGGCAGTTCAATCCCCAGACAGACCTTGGCCAGAACTCGCTGGGTAATCTGGTCCGCCTTCTGCCGCAGGTTGGGAATCTCCAGCAGATCCGACAGCATGTAGTAGCCATCGTACTTCAGCAGCGGATTCGCGTTGAAGATGACCGTGGAAACCGTGGAGACAAAGAACGTATTGAGGCACAGGTAGTGCAGCATCCCCGGTTCGGTGTTCCACCAGACGATCAAAGCCAGCGTTGACAAGATGACCTCAAAGTACATCCCGGCAGCACCAATCATGATCCGCTGCCACTTGTTCTTGAGCATCCATGAGTCGGTCACGTCGCAATACATTGTGGGACTGAAGACCAGCAACATGACGCCGATCGAGTGACACTCGCTGCCGTAATACTTGCACGACAGCCCGTGCCCCAGTTCGTGAATCACCTTAATGAGCGCCAGTATGCTCCACAGATAAATCAGATTCGGCCACCCGAAGAACCGCTGAAACTCCGGAATCTGCTTCTGGACCTCGGCAAATCGCGACGCCAGAAACAACAGGGCAATCCCCACAGCTGACAACAGAGTGACAATCACGGCAGGCCGGAAGATCCATCCGACTACGGGCAGGGCCGCTTGCAGAAATCGCTCGGGGTCCCAGCCTGGCAATTGAATCGTTAAGGGGTTCCGCAAGACGGAAATGATTTTCTTGCGGACGGCGTCGCGATGGGACTTGAGCAGTGCGGGGCCCTGCCCCAGTCGCAAGGCCACCAGCAGTGTCTTTTCCTGCAGATCGATTACCAGCCCCTGGATATCCACGAGTGAAAAGTGTTCCGTCGGGAACAGCGTCTGCACCTGCTCCCGAATCCCCCGCAGACTATTCTCACCGTTGAGCCGATCCAGCACGGCGAACTGTTCCGGGGACAACTGATGGTACTTCAGGCCGATGGGGTCCTTGATGACGGCATGGTTCACGCCGCGATACTTGATCCACTCGATGGCCAGATCCTCCCGCTTCCGATACGGGATCGGGCGGTCAAATGAGGTTCCGGAGTCAGCAGTTTTGACTTGCATGGAAGTCCATGAAAGCGGAGAACGGCAGTGAGTCGTCGACCGCCATTACAACGAGCGGAGCAACATCCGGGCGGGCAATCCTTCCCGCAGCTTGCCGTGGGCGTTGTCAACCTCGGCCCAGATGCGAACCCTCAAGGATGAGGGGTCTACCGTCGGGTCGATGAACTTCAACTGTGTCTCGTATTTTTCGGTAACCACGGTTTGATCGGGGCCGGGAAAGTCGACGAGGAGTGTCACCGGAATCCCGACTTTCAGACGTGGGGCAATCGCCAGATCGATCTCCGCCTCAACACGAATCCGGCGGGTCGAGACGATCTCTACTACCGTTTCCCCGACCTGTACACCTTCTCCGGTCTGCTTGAAGGCGCGTGTCACCAACCCATCACGAGGGGCCTTGACCTCGAGGGAATCAAGTTCGGCCTGGGCTTGGTCACGAGCCCGTTCGTTGACGGCATGTTCTTTGACAAACCGCTCAATCTCGATCGTGGCGGACTCGCTGGCCAACCGCAATCGATCAATGGCAGTTTGAGGGTAAACCGGGTTCGCAGTTTTGGGGTTCCGTTCATTCGCCGCTTTCGCCGCCTGGTACTCCAGCGTGGCGGCTTCGGCCTGCTTGCGGGCGGAGTCAATCTCCGCCTGATTGAGAACCCGTGCCGCCGCGACCGCCACCGCCGCTGCCGCTGTCTCATTCCTGAGCCGCGCGATGACCTGCCCGGCGGTCACCGATTCGGCTTCCTCCACCACGAACTGCAAGACGCCGGGGCGGTCAAAGGTGATCTCATGTCGATCGACGAACGTCAGGGCCACCTGATCTTCAATTTTGTCGAGCAGAATCTCCACTCCGACCGACGGCGGCGGGACCGGAGACTTGGCGACGGAAAGCCCCGGGGACTTCTCCTGTCCATGCAGTGCCCACGCCCCCCCCAGGCTGAGGGCGATTGTCAGAGCCAGAGGCCATCGACTCGAAACACGCGGCATGGGGACTCCCTTCCCAACATACGATCGTCGCAACTCGGCATCTGGCATTGCGAAACGTCGCTTGCATTGAACGCAGAGTTGCGGGGATGCTACGCCTCGAACGGCAACCAGTGCAATAAGGAACATCCGATGGCGGAGGCGAATCGATTTGGCGAATGGCTGGCGCGCGCCCGTCAGATCGGCGATCAAACCCGCGCCGCGGCACAACAGCCGCCGATTCAACGTGCAAATCTCTTTCTAGAAGGTATTGCCGACGGCCAGATTCTCACGGCGGCGCTGCTTTGGACCGTCTCCTCCGAGCAACGGATTACGCCCGCGTCGGGGGGCGGTGTCTCTCGAATCTCGACATCGGACGGGGCTCTGAATCTGGACCCGACTCATTTAGATGCAGTGCGTGCCGCCTTCGGTGGGCAAAAACCGCCGCTCGGCGCCTGGAAATCGGCGGGTGGCATCTCGCTCGTCCGAATTGTTCGGTCGGTCATCGTTCAACCACCCATCCCCCTGGTTGTGGAACTTTTCTTCCCTCCGGAGATTGCCCGGGACCGATCTGCGATCGAACTCGCGACCGACGAAGTGGTGGCCCTGCTTTCCCGTTCGATCTCCACGAAGCCCGTCGCTGCGGGCGCTCCGACCGCTGCAGACACGCTGAATTCCGACTTCTGGAAGCGAATGGACCAGTTTGGACTCGCTTTGCAGCGAAGCCTGTCGATTGCGGATGTCGCCATGGTGGCGGCCAATGATGGGCGTGTCCTGCTGGAATGTGATCGCGTCAGCATTGCCATGAAGCATGGCCCCCGAGCCCGGATTGCCGCATGCAGCGGGCAAGAAAGCATCCAGCAGAGGGCCAATCTGATTCACCAGATGTCTCGGCTGGCGAATGCCGTTTGCGAACTCGGCGAGCCGGTCGTCTATCGCGGAACACAGGAAGGCTTTCCTGCCTCGTTTGCCGAACCACTGGCCAAGTATCTGGAGGAGAGCCGGTCGCGGATGGTCGGGCTCTATCCACTCCGCGAGAACTTGCCCCACCATCAGGTGGAACAGGATCTCGCCGATCAGAAACGGATCAGTGCGGGCGCGGTCATTGGCTGTTTGATCGTGGAGCAGTCCACGGAAAGTGATCCCCAGCCGGCGGTGATCCAGCGTGTTCCTCTGTTAATCGATCATGTGTCCGCCGCGCTGAGCAACGCCCGGCACCAGGAGTCGATCTTTCTGCTGCCGCTGTGGCGGACCATCGGACGGACGCTGGGCTGGTTCCGGGGACGCCGTCTGGCGATTACGCTTGGGATACTGGCTGCGATGGGATTGCTGATTGGTGTATTGGCCACCGTTCCCTGGGAATATCGCGTTGAAGCCTCGGGTCGGGCCATGCCGGTCGAGCAACACGATCTGTTCGCTCCGTGGGATGGTGTCGTGGTGCAGGTCCTGGTCGAAAATGGACAGACCGTCAAGCAGGGTCAGGAACTGCTGACCATTCGCAGTGATGATCTCGATACCGAGCTGCTGGCTGCGGAGAATGCCCGCGATGAACGCACCCAGCGGATCGCCGCCCTGATTCAGCAAAGTCGAGTCGCCGAACGCAACAACCAAAAGGAAGAATCGCTGCGTCTGACTTCCGAAATGCGAACCGCCGAGATCGAGCGAGCGGGAGCCGAACTGCAGATTAAGAAGTATCAGGAACGGAAAGCCGCACTGCAGGTTCGGTCTCCCATCAATGGCGTCGTGGCCTCATTCCAGGTGACTCAGAACCTGCTCGATCGTCCTGTGCGGCGCGGCGACCGGCTGATCGAAGTCATGAACGTCGATGGCCCCTGGCGGCTGGAACTGGATGTTCCCGAATACCGCATGGGGCACTTGCTGCATCGCATTGCTTCAGTAACCGGCCAGCCCGCACCGTCGCCCCATGAACCCCGTCACCTGCCCACATCCGGGCAGCTGACGGTCGATTACATCGCAGCCACGGCGGCCTCCCAGAAGCACCAGGGCCAGCTGATCGAGGTCGGCACCCGCTCCAATGAATCACAGGAAGAAGGCACCGTGGTCGAATGTCACGTGCGGATCAATCCGGACGATCTTCCCGGACGCCGCATCGGAGCGGAAGTCACAGCCAAGATTCACTGCGGAGAGCAGAGCCTGGGGTACGTGCTGTTTGGCGATGTGGTGGAGTTCATTCAGCGAAAAGTGTGGTGGTAACCTCAGTTCGAAAAATATCTCGGCTCGGGAAATACTTGAATTGCGGCCTCCGTACCCGGCACAGTTGACCCCAGCCGCATCCCGGGGACAATCCGTGCTCTGCGGAATTACCCCCTTGTTCTGGAGCTGAATGATGTCGGCGACTGTTGTCGAAGAAGTGTTGGCCGCCAGCCGGAAGTTGCTGGCCAGTATCGATGCGGGAAACTGGGCCGAGTATGTGAAGCTGTGTGACGAATCGATCACCTGCTTCGAGCCGGAAGCTCTGGGCCATCTGGTCTCGGGCCTGCCGTTCCACAAATTCTATTTCGATCTCCCTGCCAGTGGTCCGCCGTCGCCCAAGTTGTCATCAATGGCTTCGCCCCATGTGCGAGTGCTGAGTGAGACATCGGCGGTTGTGACCTACGTGCGTCTGGTACAGAAACTGGACTCCCACGGTTCGCCCGTCACGGTTTCGGGGATGGAGACCCGTGTGTGGCAAAAGTTCGGCGACGTGTGGAAGCATGTGCATTTCCACCGCATGCCCTGCTAAAGTGAGATGCGGCATTCACGGGGTGCGGACCAGCTTCGCCCCCCGTGAAGGGGAATCTCGGAGGAAGTGGCGATGCCCGGATATTCTCGCCGAACCTTCCTGAATCTACTGGCCATTACGGGGCTGAGCTCCCCGACCTGGGCCCAGGCTCCCAAACTGATTACCCCCGAGGCCCAGGCTTCCATCCAGCGGGGACTGCTCTGGCTGACGGGTCGCCAGCACGAAAACGGATCGTTTGGCAGCGTCAGCCGCTATCGCGAGAATGTCGGCGTCACCGCACTTTGTGGCCTGGCCTTGCTTTCTTCGGGCAGCACGCCCGCCCGGGGGCCCCACGGGGGGGCGCTCACGCGGGGCATCGACTATCTGCTCCATTGCTGTACGCCGACGGGGTATATCATTGAGAATCAGAGCGAAGCGGAAAGCCCGATGTACGGGCACGGCTTCGCAACCATGTTCCTCGCCGAAGCCCTCGGCATGTCCGATCGCGAGGATCTGGCCAAGGCCGTGCGCAAAGCCGTGGCACTCATTATCCAGACGCAGAATGACGAAGGGGGATGGCGGTACTTTCCCACCCCCAAGGAAGCTGACATCTCGGTCACGGTTTGCCAGTTGATGGCGCTGCGGGCCGCCCGCAATACGGGAATATCGGTCCCCAAGGAAACGATTGACCGGGGAGTCGACTACATTCAGAGATGTCAGAACCCGGACGGCGGATTCCGTTATCGGTTGTTCGAGTCTCAAGAGAGCCGTTTCGCCCGCTCTGCCGCCGCAGTCGCCGCGTTGTACACCTCGGGTGTCCATGAAGGCCCCGTCCTTGATAAGGGCCGAGCCTATCTGCGACGCTTTCTCCCCGGCCCCCGTGTCATGGCCGAAAGCGACTTTCACCAGTATGGACATTACTACGCCGTCCAGGCGGCGTGGCACGCGGGAGGCGATTACTGGGACACCTGGTACCCCGCAATTCGCCAGGAGCTGATCCGGGAACAATCCCCCGATGGCAGCTGGCACGACATTTGGATCGGTAACGAATACGGCACAGCCATGGCCCTGATTGTTTTACAGACCCCCAATCACTTGCTGCCGATTTTTGATCGCTAACCCCCGTCGCGAAAGTGGCAACAGCCCGTTTTTCGGGAAGAAACGGTGACACCGCGATCCCTCCTTCCGGTACGCCTTGCTTTCCAACCGGTGCCGGAGTGCGAGTTTTCGGTGGTCTGCTGTCGAACCGTTCTATCGGTGATCAAGGCGATCACGTGAGACCGGAACCAGACTTGTGTATAAAGTGATGCTGATCGGTCTGCGCGACGCGGGCCATCACCTCGCTCTTCCTGAAAGGACTTCCATGATCCGTTTCCTGTCGGTGCTGACCCTGCTCGCGATTCCCGCTGTGGCCATGGCTGAAGAAAAGCAGTTGTTCAACGGCAAAGACCTGACTGGCTGGGAAGGTCGCAAGGATCTGTGGTCCGTCGAAGACGGGGCCATCACCGGTCGGACCGTGGCCGACAAGCCGATCAAGAACAACACGTTCCTCGTCTGGTCGGGGGAGGTGGCGGACTTTGAGCTGACGTTCCAGTACCGCATCGTGGCAGGCAATTCGGGGATGCAATACCGCAGCAAGGTCGTCTCACAGAATGATGAGACCGGGCCGATCGTCGGCGGATACCAGGCCGATTTCGAAGCGGGCAAGACCTACAGTGGGATCAACTACGAAGAGCGCGGTCGCGGAATCCTGGCGGCACGCGGAGAGCGGACCAAGCTGACGGCTGATCCGAGCGACAAGAACAAGATGGTCAAGACCGTGACGGCAAAAACCGAGAAGACCACCGAAGAGCTGCAAGCCGCCATCAAGAACGAAGAGTGGAACACCTATCGCATTGTGGCCAAAGGGAACACGCTGCAGCACTACATCAATGGCAATCTGACCAGTGAAGTGGTCGACGAGCATGCCGAGAAGTCGACCGCCAAAGGCAAGTTGGCCCTCCAGCTGCATGCCGGACCGGCGATGGTGGTACAGATGAAGGACGTGGTCCTGAAGACCGCCGATTAGCGCTGCGTCAATGTTCAAATTTGGGGTTAGCCTCTAACCGGGAGGGCGAGGCTCCTGCCAAGCCGCGACTGCGAGCGGACGTGTACTCTAACTCGCGGCTCAGCAGGAGCTTCGCCCCCCGTGTTAACCGCACGAGTGCATCTCACGATTGCCCATGCGCTGGAATGTTGTCGACCTGCCTTCCGGGTCCGCACCGCTCGGACCTCGAGGTCCAGGCGACGGAAGCTCACGCCGAATTGTGGAATGCAGCTGTGGGAATTCGGCGAGCAGTCGTTTGTCATTCACGAACAGTGTGAGAAGGAGCATCCATGCGACTCGGACTCATCAACTCCGCCTGGGCCCAGGCGGGTCGCGGCACAGCCTGGGGGATTGCGAAGACCAAGGAGATCGGATTCGACTCCATCGATATCTTCACCGATCCGCTCGACATCGACATTCGCGAGCGGCAATTGATCCGCCACGAGTGTGATCGCCACGGCTTGCCGATCGTCTCGCTGTGTTGCGTCGCGACCGGGCTGATCGACTTTAATCCCAGCGTGCAACGGTTCCATCTGGAACGGTGCGAGGCCTTTCTCGATCTGGTCTACGAGTTTGGCGGCCAGAATCTGCTGCTGGTCCTCGGGGAATACATCTGGAATCAGGAAGTGATTCCGCCCGTTGAGCAATGGCGAACCGGTGTGGATAATTGTCGTCGGCTGTCCGACTATGCGGAATCACTCGGGTTGCAGATCGCCCTGGAACTGGAACCGTTTCCGCTCTCACTGGTGAACAACGTCGATTCCATAGCGCGGTTCATTGCCGATGTCGGGCATCCGGCACTAGGGGCCAACATCGATATTTCGCATCTGGCGCTCGCAAACGTCCCCCCCGAGGAATTGCCCCGACTGTCCGGAAAGGCGTTCCACGTCCATATCTCGGACTGTGACGGAGTGAAGCATGGTGATCTGCCGCCCGGGCGGGGAGTCGTGTCGTTTGAGCCGTATCTGGAACAGATCCGCGAGCTGGGTATCCCGGGAGCCGTCTCGATCGAATTGGAATACAGCCCCGAACCCGACAAGATTGAGGACTGGGTCCGCGAGGCCTATCAATCGACCGCAGCGCTGATGAAGAAGTGCGGCCTCCGCGATTGACCGGCGCAAACCATTCGAGATGTCTACGTGGTCTGACGCCACGCAATGGTCCAGTGGCGGTCGGATGTCATCCGTACCGCGCTGGCGGGTATCCCCACCTGTTTCAGTAACTCCGCGACATCGGCTACCGTCAGTGCCGCCTGAAATGATTGCCGGAACAGTTGCTGCTGACGCGATGTGGCCTCCGCTGCGTACTGCTGGACCAATTGCTCGACATCTTCCAGGGAGTCGGGTCGATAGAGATCCCGCACTAGGAGGACACCCCCCGGCGCCAGCGACTGAACCATCCTTTGCAGGCACTGTAGTGGTTCCGGAATGTGGTGGATGATACTGTTGGAAACGACGGTCTGATACTCACCCGATCGGCTCATCGACTGCTTGGCGTCAACGAATCTCAGATCGATTCGATCGGCGAATCCAGCGGCCGCGACGTTCATCCGCCCCCGCTGGAGCATCTCTTCGGCCAGATCGATGGCCACGATCGACAATCGAGGAAACTGGCGAGCAAATTCAATGGGAATTAACGCTGTCCCCGTCCCAACATCCAACATCCGCTGTTCCGCGGTCGGATCGAGTCCCTGGCACTGACAGAATTGTCCCCAGTCCTCCACGAAGCAGCGATTGACCGCCGCATGATCCATCGAATCATAGTCCGCCGCTTCTTCAGCGGTGTCCATGACCTCGGGTTCCAGCACGCGAGTCAGCATACCGCGTCCACCCCTGACAATGACAATGGTCGATTACTTTGGTTCGGTAGCGGGGCGCGGCGGAGCCTGCGCTTTGGTCGGTCCAGCCTCATCGGCGACCGCCGCCCGCGAACGAACCACAATCAGGGCCTTTTGCAGTTTGCGCTGGCCACCCTGATACGAGTTCTGCAGTTGTTCGGGCGTAAAGGGGGTATTCGCAGAGCCCCCCGCCAACCCTTCGATGGCATTTCGAACCGCCGGAACCGGTGCCCCGCGCCCCGCTTGATTGGTTCGTCGAGGAGTCACCTGGTTGTAGGCCCCACTCTGGCGCTGAGAGAGTTCGGCATAGAACTGCTGACCGTCGTTTAACTCCACACAAATCCCATTCAACATCGGCGGCGACGGCAATGTGATCGACGGAGCCGGCGGAGCCGTTGCCTCTGCCACCTTGGAAATCCGTAAAGCTGCCGCCGACTGGGCAGGGCCTGCAAGCGATTCGCCAGCGGGTTTTTCCGGGGGGCCTGCGGGCTCTTTGTTGACCACTATGTTGGCTGGATCTGGCCCCCGATCCGAGGTGACATTGATGGCATAGACCTCACCCAGGTTGTTACTGAGCACGTCCTCGTTCGATGCCTCGAACGTGGAGTTCATGACTTGCGGGGTGGCCGCCACATAGATCACCCGCATTTCATCCTCTGACAGGTGGTTCTTCGCCACAGTGTCAGCGGTTACTGTTCCTCCGGGGGTCAGCGACTGTACGCCATTCTTGTGCAGCAGCACTTGGATGGAATTGGCCACACGGGCCACATCGACAACCTGATAGTCCAGCAAAACCGGCACCGGGCCGTCCGATTCCAGCAGTGTCAGCTGCTCTCCATTCGTCAGAGAGCGATCACGGATAATTCGGGTAACGGTTCGGGTCAGCTGCTGCAACTCCTGGGGGTCCGCCGATTCTTCCGTCACCGCCACTCCGGCTGGCTCCATCGCCCCCGCCACTGCTCGTGGATCAGCGGGAGCCATCGCCGGGACCGGTGATCCGGGAACGTCATGAGCTGCGGAAACAGGGGGAAAAGTGTCATTCATCGCCATCACAGGCTGATCGGAGGCGACTGCCAGGGCCGAGGGCGATGCCTCGGTATGCCGCGAGTCGATCGCGAGATGGGGCGAGGGAACGGCGGGCAGACTTCCCACCTGATTGGGCACCGACATCAAAGGCCATGTCAATAAGGCCGCCAGCCCTAACCCCGCTACGGTCCACAACCACGCACCCAATCGCATTCGACGCTGTCGTGTTTCGGGGAGCCCCGCCGTCGAGGCGGCGGCCGTGGACGGAGGCAACTGAGACATCACGCGATCCACGAGACTAAACTCGGGCACAGCGTCCGCCAGATCATTCAAGCGGGTGCTCAGCTGTGTGATGGCATGTAATTCCCCTCGCAGCGTCTCACTTTCCGTGAGACGGCGTTCGACTTCCATACGCTCCGCAGCGGAGAGTTCTCCGTCGTGGAACGCCGAAAGCTGTTCGTCATGACCTGGGGTTTTCATCGCCTCACCACACACGGCCAGTTAGGCCATCTCCTTTTTCAAGGCTCGATCCAGATGTCCCCGCAGTTCTTGTCGGGCGCGGTGAATCCGGCTGCGAACCGTTCCAATGGGGCTGTCAGTCAACGCGGAGATCTGCTCGTAGGACAGCCCCTCAATTTCCTTGAGCAGCAGCGCGGTTCGATAGTCTTCCCCGAGTTGCCCCAAGGCGACACGCAACAGTTCCTGATCTTCTGAGGTTTGCATCGACTGGGAGGGGTCTGAGGCAGGTTGGCTGTCTTCCGGCTCCATCCCCGTCTGCTCCCGCATGGAGTCCAGCGAGGCTCCCTGACGGACGCGTTGCTTTCTCCGAAGCGAAGCCGCTGCGTTCCAGGCAATCCGGAACAACCAGGAATAGAAGGCCGACTCGCCGCGAAACGAGTCCAGCTTCTGAAAGGCAAGCAGGAACGCCTCTTGCGCCACATCCAGGGCATCGTGCCACGACCCGAGAATGACTCCCAGTGACCGTACCAGCCTCCGCTGATATTTTGAGACAAGCTCCCCGAACGCATCCGGATGGCCGGAGCGGCAGCGGTCGATCAGGAGTTGGTCGTCGGTGCTCACAGTCGATGCATCCGCTCGTTGGACGCTCATGCGCCCACAAGCGTTCCCGAATTCTGACCAGTTTCTGAGAAATCTCCCAAGGCGTTATGTTACCAGTGTTTCCCCTGACGACGCGAGGGTAATGCCCTGTATTCCCCGCCCCCCGACCCCGGCGGGGAGCACGGCCATTGGCGCGGATTATTCACGAGCACATTTCCGATGGCCTTGACCTCTTTCTTGCAGGGGGGGCGCGGACGGTCAGGGGGCTCCGGCGGACGAGCGGTGCTCGAATCCAGGGAGTCGGGTTGGTTCGGGGGGGGGGCAGCGGGGCGAATCGGCGCTGCGGTCGTGTGCCGTATGAACCACTCGCTGGTACATCGCTTCGAACAGCAGCCAGTGAGAGTCGGCAGCTCCACCAGCATGCGGCGGATGCTCATCACGATCCGGGAGGCGACTTCGAACAGCTTCGAGCGCCACTTCGCGGGATGGGCAGACGCAGCTCAGGGGGCGTTTCTTCGGCATAGTGAAACTGCACTCAGGCGTCCTGCAGTTCCTCGCTCAGTTCGCACCATTTCTCTTCAGCAACGGTCAGTTGCGCGGTGATGGCGGTCAGTTCCTCGTGGACCTTCATCGCCTGCTTGGCGTCGGCGGTGTTGAGCATTTGCTCGTTGAGCTTCTTCTTCTCATCGTCGAGGCGGGCGATGAGCTTTTCGGTCGTGTTGAGCTCTTTGCGGATCTCGCGTTCGTTGCGGCGGGCGGCTTGTGGCACGGCTTTGGCAGCAGCCTTGCCCGCCGGGATCGGGGCCTTGGACATTTTCGAGGCCAACTCCCGCTCTCCGTCCTCGATCTCCTTATTGACCGAGTACAGGTACGCTTCGTAGTCGCCGTGGTAGTTCACCACACTGCCGTTACGAACCTCGATGATGTGGGTCGCAACCCGCTTCATGAAGTGCCGGTCGTGGCTCGTGAAGATCACCGTCCCCTTGTACCCCAGCAAGGCCTCGGCCAGTGAATCGACGGTATCCACGTCCAGATGGTTACCCGGTTCGTCGAGGATCAGGATGTTGCACTGGCTGAGCATGACCCCGGCCATACAGAGCCGCGCCCGCTCGCCCCCCGAGAGGACGGAAATCTTCTTGTAAACCGCATCCCCCCGGAACAGCAGCGAGGCCGCCGCGTTCAGGATTTCCTGCGTCTTGGCCCCCAGCGGAGCATGCTGCTCCAGGTATTCATACACCGTCTGCTTTTCGGGCAGGCTGGTATAAACGTGCTGAGCGTAAACCCCGACCTTGCAGCCGTGGCCCCAGCGGACTTCGCCCGAAACCGGGGCGAGGGAGTCCACCAGCGTACGCAGAAAGGTCGTCTTTCCCTGTCCGTTGTCCCCCACGATCGCCGCGCGGCTTCCGTGGTCAACATCGACGGTAATATCCTTGGCAATCGCCCGCTCGGCGTACCCGATGGCCAGGTCCACGCAGCGGAGGGCCGTGCCCTTGCGAGGTTCGACCAGCGGAGCGCGAATCGAGACGGTCGGCTCATCGGCCTCGATCTCGTTAATTTCGAGGCGTTCGAGCTGCTTGGTCTTGTTGCGGGCCTGGGCGGCGGTACTGGCGCGGGCCTTATTCTTGGCGATGAAAGTTTCGAGCTGCTTCATCTTCATCTGAACGGTCGCGTTGGTCCGTTCGAGGCGTTCCTTGTGCTCCTTCTCGTACTCCAGAAAGGCATCGATCTTGCCGGGGAACATCGTGAGCTTGCCGCGTGACAAGTCCAGAGTCTGGGTGCAGGTGGCCCCGAGAAAGGCCCGATCATGCGACACGATCAGGCACGCTTCCTTGTAGTTCCGCAGGAAGTGCTCCAGGAGGATTTGGGTGCGCAAGTCGAGGAAGTTTGTTGGTTCGTCGAGCAGCAACAAATTCGGATCGTGCAGCAGTAGTGCGGCCAACTTCACGCGGGTCTGCCATCCGCCGGAGAGCTTCGATACCGGGCCGTCGAGGTAGTCGCCCTTGATCTCGAACTGGCCCGCGACTTCTCCGCACTTCCAATCGGGCTGACCGCTGTCCCGCATCAGGAATTCCATCGAGGTCTCCCCCGGCAGAAACGGGTCATGCTGCCGCAAATACCCCAACCGCAACCGGGGATGACGAATCACCTCGCCGCGTTCGAGCTCTTCCTCACCGAGGAGAACCTTGAGCAGGGTCGATTTACCCGCCCCGTTGCGTCCGACAAAGCCGACTTTGACGTCATCGGTAATCGACGCTTCTGCACCATCCAACAGGACTTGCGCCCCATAGCTCTTGTGGGCATCCCGAATCTGCAACAACACTGCCATGATCGAACCTGTCCCGAATCGTCGACGATTCCCCGCCTGACCGTCGCCTGCCGGGGAAATGAGAGGCGAACAGTGTATCGGGTGAGCATCCTCCTGAGGAGGTTTGCGACCGCCCTTCCTGCGGCAACGCTCTTTGTGAAGTTGGGAGACTCTTTTCTCACCGAAAACTAATGGCTGAATACTGATGGCCCACGCACGGTGAATACAGTGCATGGCCGTAGGTGGAGAGGCCTCCTCTTCTGCCGTTGCGTTCGGTTCGATAGGCTATGGCAGGATGGCGGAACTTCACGCCAAGACCGCACTGGGCACCATGAGGATTCACGCAACGATGGATGCAACTCCGCCGGAAGATCAGGCCCCCGGTCCGAAGCAGTTTTCACGAGGGCAACGTCGAGTGCTGGGGACGTTGCTGGAGAAGGCGTTCACGACGCCGGATGTTTATCCGCTGACGCTCAAAGCCTGTACCACGGCTTGTAATCAGAAGAATAACCGAGATCCCGTGACCAACTACACTGAAGATCAGGTGCAGGTCATCCTGGACGAACTCCGCGAGTTGGGCGTGGCCGCTGTGGTACACACCGATGGTGGGCGGGCGGAACGCTACCGACATTTCATGCGAAAACGATATCCCTTCAGCGAGGTACAGCTCGCCATCCTGACAGAACTTTTGTTGCGTGGCAGTCAGCAGCCGGGTGAACTGCGGACGCGAGCCAGTCGGATGGTGTCGATCGACAGCCAGGAAGGGTTGCGGACAGCGCTCAACGAGTTGCAGGCCGCTGGCTATGTGCGGTCCAGTGGTTCGCTGGATCGACGCGGGGTCGAGGTCGATCACACGTTTTATCGTGAAGGGGAAGCTCCAGCCTTCATGATTCCGACGGACGACGGGGACCGTGATTCCGCCCCTTCCCGGTCCGCAGTGATGGCCAGTGCCGGTGGTGACGCGGCGGGTCTGGCTCACCTGATGCGACTGCAGACCGAGATGGCGGAGGAGCTGACAACGCTCCGGGCGAAAGTCGAGGAACTGTCAGACCAGCTAGCGGATTTGCGGCGTGCCCTGGGATCGTAGGCAGGCCTTGGGATCGTCATGGACTCCGTACAGGAGCGTTTTATGCAAACCCCTCGCAGCCTTCCGGGTCGCTGGCACAGCCGATGTCTGGCAGTCGGTGTCGTTCTGTGGGGGGTGGCGGCTCTGGCCCAGCCCGCTCCAACGGATGGCACTTCCGGAGCCACGCTCAGTCGCACGCTCGTCATTCCGCATGACCGTGAACTGGAAGTCCGCCTGCGTTCCGTACAGACAGCTCTCAAGAATTCAGATCGCGTGGTGGCCGCCCAGGTTCTGGCCGAGCTGTTGTCCCTCTCAGCCCCCGCCGTGGTGCAGGTGGGTTCCGTCTACCGCGATTGCCAATTTGAAGCGGAACGAATCTTGCGACAAGGCCCGCCTGAATTGCGGGAAGCCTTTCGCCGGGACACCGAAGTGCGCGCCGCCGAAGAGGTTCGGGTCGCCCGCGAGAACGGCGAATTGGCGGGGCTGCTGGCTGTCGCCCAGCGGTATCCCCTGACCCCCGCCGCAAACGGGGCACTGCTTTCCCTGATGGAGCAGTTCTACGATCTGGGACGATTCGATGCGGTCGTCGCCTGTGGCCGCCGGTTGATTGAATCGCAACCCGATCCGGTGGCGACCGCGCGGGATTATCCCCTGGCGA
>QWPB01000047.1 GCA_003671275.1 Planctomycetota bacterium
CTTCTCCGCTCCAGCCATACAACGGCCCCTTGGGCTCCGCCCAACCCCTACCACCCCAACTCTCATAGCCCTTGGTACAGAAAATGGGGTCAGGCCAGTCACACTCATCACCAATCATAAAGTGGTACCGGCAAGCTGCAGATGAATTGTGCAGAAGTATTCCACCAATTGTAATTTTATAGCCGGGGATTCTCATCAGATAGATCGACTGTGAATGTTCTTCACTTTCTTCAACCAGAACAGGCCCCCAGATTCCCAGCCTCTTTCCATTTAACAATTGATACTCCGCCAGATTTTGCGTTTCGGGATTCAGAAATCGATTTTCATTTTCAAGGAAAACCGAGAACTCCAACCCCGTGTACGACTCACATCGGTGCAACATCTCCGACACTTGGATTTCATTCCACTCGGCTGGCATGTGGACTGGCTCAAATTCGAGGGAGCCACTGAAGGAAGTTGTCGTTACTGACACAGTTCACCACATTGAATGTTGGTTTCGGTTGAATCAGCCTGATCGTTCAAATCAGGTGTAACAGACTTTTAGTTGACGTTGAGAGCCATCTGGGGCAGAGAGCTGAGGGCCCCAGACAGCCCTCAACGTGAGAGCTGGGACGACGGTTCAGTTTTCCGTGAGTGTCAGGTAGATCACCGTTTGGTCATGATCGACACGAGAATCCGGTAAACAAGTCACCTGAATTCTCGTTACTCCTGGTTGCAACGAGTAAGTGCTCACGCCGTTTGTGTGCCTGGATATTGTGGAATCCACGTTCAGCGAGTTGTCGAAGATTTGTACACAGTCGAGAACTCTGGAATCATCTGAATCGGCGAGTCCTTCCTGATCCATGCTCACCAGTTCTGAATCTTGACCGGGTCTCCGCATACAGTCCACGCTGGCATGCAGTGAGAATCCTGTCTTGGAACTGGTCGAAACAACAAGTTGACAAGAATTTGGGGGTGGACTCACAGAATGATCCTTTGCCACAGAAGCAGACGCCATTGTTATCGATGTTTTCGAGGGGACTGTTACTCGAACAATCTGAGATTTATGTTGATCTCCTGATACTCCTACTGCTACTCCCAGCAAGAGCGTTGTCAGCAAGAAATTTGCGGGAACTGGAGACACTGAACACTCCTCACCAGAATAGTAGACGTATGGTTTACGTCAAACTGACTGTCGCTTTTTGACCGCGCAAATTGGCAGAGTTGATATCTCAGACGATACAGAGGAGGGTTCCGCATCTGTCATTCGATATTCAGTTTGATCGAGTCCGCAATGGCGTCAAAGCTTGTAGATCGAGTCTATGGCTTTGCACCAACCGGGGTTTTTCGGCCAATTCGGACACGAATTCACGCCGTCCACTTCACTTGATGGATTCGAATGTATCTATTGACTCGATTGAAACCCTCTTCGCCAGTCTGAATTGAACAAAGAGGAGGCATCAATGCCCGCCGTTTATCGTGCGATTTTTCCACAAACAGGAGAAACGCTCGATCATTGAGCGGGTGGATGGCAGAAAAAATGGATGATCTCACATCAACTAACATGGGCTTGGCCCTCCACTGTTGACAAGTTCGATTGTTGGATATCCCGCTGAGGGCTTTGTTTCGGTTCAACGCTCATTGACGCACTGTGCCATCATGCACAGATAAACCATTCCCCTCAATTTTCACACTGTCAACCGGTTTTGCGTTTTTTTGGAATTTTTGTCGCATCAAACACATTGAAAGCACGTACACCAAGCTAAATGATCCTTGGACAACCGAAAGCAGAGGGGCCATCAGAACGAAGAGATTCATCAGGAATCGCAGCATTCGGGCACATTCGCTCCTGCGCGGAGGCATTTAGCCGAGCGTGATGGCCATTCAGAGGCATTGTCACGCGCGGACGACGTTCCCGAGACATACATCCTAAACGCGATCTCGAAAACCTGTTACCTTGTGACATTGCGGATGATGGCTTGGGGAGAAGTACGATGAGTGACAGCGAATCGGATGACATCGATCAGCGGCTGGAAGCGCTGTTTGCACAAGTGGACGAACTGACCGATCATTGCCGCTATCGCTCTGCCGTGCGTGTGGCTAATGAGATTCGGCGGCTGGCGAAATCCGAACGACGATTACCCGAGTACATTCGCGGACTATTCATCGCGATGAACTATGGGGTCTCGACGCTCGAACCTGAGATCGGACGGGACCACGCGCTCGAGTTGATTGCCCTCCTGGAGAACGAAGACCGGGCCCGGCAGTTCCAACCCGACCTCGATGAAGATCAATACGACTGGTACCGCAGCCGCTTCTCGTCATGTGCGTACGACAACTTCGCCCGTGCGGTGGCGAACATCCAAGGGTTCAACTCGGACGGGATGCACGCCTGCATTAACGATGGACTGCAGGTCTGCCGTCGGACCGGCAAGCTGGAGTGCCTGAAGTGTTTTCGAGAGTACGCGGCGGAAGTGTACGAAGCGGCGGACGACCTGGAGATGGCCCTGCACAATGCGCGGCTGGGAATCGCCCACCAGGATCCCGGACCGCATGATCGCCGGTGGGTCGGGGTTAAAGAGGAAGCCCGGCTGCTGCTGATGCAGGGGCAGATCGAAGAGGCCCTGGCGGGGCTGCAACGCAACTGGTCAATGCGAACGACCTACCACGACCCGTATGCGGCGACGATCGAAGGGTGCCTGCTGATGAAGGGGCTGCTGACCCTGAATGGTCGAGAGTCCGAACTCGACCAGTGGATCACTCATGATATGGCGGCGGAATTTACGCCCCCTCCGCGCGGAGAATATCCGTGGTTCGACTTGCGGTCCGATACCTTTGAATCATTCTTCGCCTTTTGCGCGGGCGACACTGCCCGCGCGGTCAAGCTCCTCGAAGTCTGGGATCCCACGCTTCGTCGACAGAAGTGTCTGGATGAGTGGTTCCGGCTGCGCATCCAGCTGATTGCGACTCTGCGCTACGCCCAGCAAACCGACCGCATTCCGGGGCTGGCCAAACAACTGGAAGCCAGTGCCACCGAAGCCCGTGACTACCTGACGCTGCGGCGACTGAAGCGGGTTCTCGATCCGACCTCGCACCCCACGCCGCTGGCCCTGCTTGATGACCCAACGGTCGGCCCGTTCGCAGCTCCTGCCGCGATTCGCATTCTGGAATTGCCTCACAACGAAGGGCCGCTTCCCGAATCGTCGCCGCCCGCCGACATCACGTCGCCACCCGTGGATGACCGACCGCCGTCAGCGCTCGCGCCCACCATTGACGCCTTGATCGAAGAACTACAGTCCTCACAATCCGAGACAGCCTTCACGGCCGTCCGGGGAAAGGTCATGGAGTTGCCGCCCGCAGCCGTGACGGACGACCGTGACGCCAGCCGTCTGCTGCAATTCCTGAAGTACTGCCTGACACATACCGCCGATCCCGTCTCGCTCTGGGCTTGGGCCGAGGCCGTTGGCGAACCGTTTGGTCGCATGGCGAACATCATTTGTCACCGGGCTGTGCTCGGGGCCATCCTGACTCGCTTTCCGGTCGATCCACCCGCCGTGAGTGCCGAACGCGTAGGTGAGTTATTCCGGGCATCACTCGATCTGGACCCGCACAACGCCTACGCCCATTCCCAGGCCGGAACGTTCTACCTGCAACAGGGTCAGCTGGGAGAAGCGGAGCGATGTCTGTCGCGGGCCTGCCGCCTGGACCGCGCGGCCAGTTCGCCCGCCCTTCAGCTGGCCGAGGTGTATAGCCAGACCGACCGCCGCCGGGACGGCCTGGCGGTACTGGATATGTGCCTGCGGGAAGGAACCCAGGATCCCGCCGTCGCGTGGGAGGCCGCTCTCTACGCATATGGCCTGGAACAGTATGAACCGATGTTGACCTATCTCGATCGGTTCGATCAGTGGAAGCCCGAGACCCCCTGGAGCGGGCACTACCGCGCTGCGGGATTACTGGAGCTGGAACGCTATGGCGAAGCGCTGATCGCCGCCGAATCGGACGAACGCCTCAACCCCGAAGCCCAGTACGCTGCCGTGGTCCAAAAGGCCACGGCCTATGCGGGCCTGCACCTGAATGAAGCGTGTCGAACCAGTCTCAACCAGATTCTGACGATCCCGCTGCGCACGGTCACCAGTCTGAGCGTGCAGGGCTTGACCCGGATTCATCGCCGCCTGTGGATGACGGTCCATCAATGGCAGCCGGAAGACCCACTGACGGAAAAGTACGAGACATTCCTGATCGGGTCGGGACTGGCCCCCAACGAAATGTTTACCGCATTGCGTGAGCGATCGGGTTTGACGTCGATTGAAGACGGTACAAATTTCTACCGCGTCCTGATCCGCCAGGAAGTCGATGCGAACTGGAAAGAGTCGATCGTCTGCATGGCGAACGAAACGGAATGGAACGAGTATCAAGTCGTCTGGGGCGTGCTGGCACCGGACGAAGAAACGGCCCGTCGGCTGGTGATCGACATGCAGGGCCGCGGGATGGACCGGATCGCCGAAGTGCTGGGCGTGGATGAAGGCGGCACCGACTATACCGACATCCCGGGTGTCGTCTGGCAGGGCCTGCGGGAATCGCCCGACGATGAGGACGACGACGATCTGGACGATAGTGAAGACGACGACCTCGATGAGGACGATGATCTGCTGGACGATGACGAATTCGATGACCTGTCAGAGGACGATGAGGATGACCTGAACGATGACTTCGACGATGACGACGGGCTGCGGCCCAACGACGATCAGAACGGCAATCAATCATGAGCGGAAGAGGCCCTGACTCCAATTCTGCCAGAACAGAATCCGGCCTGTGGATGGTTGTCCTGTTCCTGTTCTATGCCGGGTTAATCTGGTTCGCGAGACAGACGCTCGCCAACCGGGGAATCGAGCGGCTGTCGGTCTGGGAGCTGACGCCCACGCTGCTCGGGGAATATCTCTTCCCCACCGTCGAACCGAACGAACCGCCCCGCGAGTCGGGATGGAACTACTTTCCCGAGCGGTTCGATCTGGTGGCCGTCAGTGGTGCGATCCTGCTGTTTGCGACAGCCACGGGGCGCTGGGCATTGCGGGCTGTCTTTCGCGAACCGGGCTCCATCGGGGTATCCCTGGATCGAACCGACCGCCTCTATTGGTCACTGGTCGTCGGGTTGGCGTTATGGGGGACAGGAACACTGGGACTGGGATTAGCGGGCTGCCTCTCTCAGGGGTTGTTCTGGGGTATCGGCCTGGCCATCCTGATTGTGGAAAGCTACTTGACCGGGCGGGAACGGAAAGCCCCCTCCGTGGCAGTGCTGGCAGCACCTCGCGACCCGTTCGCCCCGTGGTGCCTGCTGGCCATCGTTCCGTTTCTTTTGGCGATCTGGCTCGGCTCGCTTCAGCCACCCAATGACTTTGACGTCAAGGAGTACCACCTCGGCGGGGTCAAGGAGTTTTATCGACAAGGCCGCGTCGGGTTCCTGTCTCATGATGTGTACACCAGCTTTCCATTTCTCACCGAGATGCTCTGCCTGTCTGGAATGGTCTTACGCGGCGACTGGTATCGCGGTGCCCTCGCGGGACAGGCGGTCCTGGCAGCGTTTGCTCCGCTGACAGCCTTGGGGATCTATCGAACGGCCGTTCGCTGGATCGACAAGGGGCAATCGCGGGGGGCTGTGGTGGCCTGGTCGGCGGTGCTGATTCACCTGAGCTGTCCCTGGATCTACCGCATTTCGATCATCGCCTATGCTGAAGGAGGCCTGGCCTGTTATCTGCTAGCCACATTCACCGGGGTCTGGCGAACGGTGACTGCGGAGTCCGCATCGGCCCGCAGACGCTGGAGCTTGATCACAGGGCTGGCCGCCGGAGCCGCGGCGGGCTGCAAATATCCGGGTATCCTGACGGTCGTGATCCCTGCGGGTCTGGGGTTGTGCCTGTTCCCCCGTCCGTCGGAGGAAGGCCCAGGATGGATTCAGCGCCGAGGGATGGAACTCGTCGCTTATGCGATCGGTGGTTGGGTAACATTGGGTCCGTGGCTGCTTAAAAATCTGAGCGAGACCGGCAACCCAGTCTATCCCCTGATGTACGGTGTCTTCGGTGGACGTGACTGGGACACGGCCTCCCACGCCAAGTGGCAGGCGGGACATCCGCTGCCCAGATTCACCAACCTGACGCAGGTGCTGGGGGACACCTGCGACCGACTCGCGGATGTCTTTCTCGGAAGCGACTGGCAATCGGCATTCTATGTAGCGCTGGCGCCTGCGGCGTTCTGGGCCATCGGGCGGACTCGACAGCGATCCATGGTCGACCCGCAACCCGTCCCCCGCGTGCTGCCGGGGGCGCTGGGCTATGCAGTCTATCTGTTTCTGGCGTGGCAGTTCCTGACACACCGAATCGACCGTTTCTGGGTTCCCATGCTGCCGATCCTCAGTCTGCTGGCGGGCGCGGGACTGGGAGAACTGTGGAACGCCGTCCGGTCCGCGACCGCGGACCGGACCCGCGAAGTGCAAATGGTACTGCGAGGATTGATCGCCCTGCCCGTCGGGCTCGTGGTGATCTGCCAGCTGGCCCTGGCCACCAGTCCGCTGGGCGGCAACAACAGTTACCTGTCCCCCTTGTCCGAAGCCCGGCGGCTGGTCAAGACCCCCTGTGTTGCGCTCGTTGAAAGTCTGCCCCTGAAGGCCACGGACAAGGTGCTGTTTGTGGGTGATGCTGAGCTGTTCGATGCGGAGTTCGCTTACGAATACAACACGGTCTTTGATCATTCGATCCTGGAACGGGACTGCAGCATGGCTGCCCCGGATCTGCCTGCAGATCAGCAACGACTCCGCTCCGCCGAAGAGATTCGATCCCGATGGCGGGCGCGGGGAATTACACACATAGTCGTGAACTGGAGTGAGCTGCTGCGATACCGCACGACCTACCAGTACACCGATTTCGTTCACCCGTCGCGGTTCGATGCGCTGGTTCAGGGGGGAGTCCTCGAACCAATCCCCCGCCCGATGGAACAGACTCACGTGATGTGGGAGGGGGTGGCCCGCGAGAAACAGATCGAGGCTCTGCGATGGGCTCCGCAACTGAAAGAGACCAGTCCGTTCGGAGATACTCTGCGGGTCTACGATGTGTACCGCGTCCGCTGAGCGGGACTACTCGGACTTCGGGTTCCCTCGCAAGCGGTTGAGCCAGCCCAGGCTGCGACCGTGGCCGTCCACCTTGGGAGATTCGGCGGACGATGTCTGCTCGGGGGCCGCCCCTGCGGCCAGCCTGCGAATCTGGGCTTCGAGTTGTCCCTTGATGGCATCCAGCTTGGCCCGTTCACGAGCCATCTTGGCACGCTCGATCGAGAGATCAAGCTCTTCTCGCTGAATCTTGGCCTTCAGTCGCGACTCCAGCTCCCTGAGGCTGAGAACCAGCTCTTCCGGAGCCAGTTCGGCCTTGTCCAGATCCTGCGGCATCGGGGGCAGACTCTCGATCGTTCGGAACTGCGAAATCAACGCCACGATGTACTTATCCCGTTCTGTCACGGCAATCCGCAGCTGCTCAATGTCGGCAGTCTCCACATCGACCACCTCGGGAGGCGGCAGATCGTTAATAATCAACGGCTCCTGCGGGTTTCGACCCAATCCGGGTTCATTCACAGCGTCCGTCGTTACGGACACGGCAGCTACAGGGGAAGATGAAACCGTCGATGACGCAGAAGGTGTGGGAGCCCCTTCCATCATACTGGCCTTCATTTTATCCCAGTAAGAACCGGTCGCCGGAGCGGACGAGCCCGACGCAGACGCCACGGAAGTGGACCGGGGGGACGCCGGAGGAGTGGGGGAGCTTCGGGGGGACGCCGAGCTGCTGGGACTGGTCGACTTGCCGCCGCCCTTTTCAATCAGTTCAAACAATCCATCCAGCCGCTCGATAATGGCATCATATTGCTCGTTGGCCTGTCCCCAGTTCTCCAGTGCTTCTTCCAGCCGGGAAGCAAACGCGGAACCATCACCACCTCCGCCGGGCCGGTTGCCCGCACCGCGATCCGCTCCACTGCGGTGCAAACGGTCCAGTTGTTCGACGGTCTGTTCCAGACGTTCTGTCAGCTGGACAACCAGTTCATCCTTCACACGGAGCTGGTTCGCGAGATCGGCGATCTGATGGGCAGCCCCCTGCTCCGAGGAAACTTTGACAGCTTGATCAGACTGGGACACGGCAGACGCCTTCGAAACAAGACCGACAACCTTGAGAGGACATCCCCCTGGTTGCAGTCTAGTTTCCAAAAAGCATCAAAGCGGGGAGTATGTCCGCGACAGCCCCGAACCGAGGGAGGGGTTCTATCGATTCAATAGGACTTGCGGGTTAATCACATTCTCCGGAACCCTCCCCTGGAGAGTATCGACAATCTGCCGGGCGGTCCGCTCTCGCAGATTGATCAGCGACTCTTCGGAAACAAACGCAATGTGCGGTGTAGCGATCACTCGCTCGTCCGAGAACAGAGGATCGGCCAGATTGGGTGGCTCGGGGTCAAAGACATCCAGCCCCACCCCCCCGACACGGTTCTCCTGCAGAGCCCGCCACAAGGCCGCATGGTCGATCAATCCCCCCCGGGAGGTATTGACGATCACCACATGGGGCTTCATTTGCGGCAGTGACTCGGCGTTGATCGCATGTCTGGTCTGCGGCGTCAGTGGAGCATGCAGTGACAGGAAGTCGCTCCGACGGAACAGTTCCTCACGACTGACCATTTCGATGCCCGTCCCGCGATCATCTCCGCTGGCCGAGTGGGCCACCACCGTCAGGCCGATCCCCTGGGCCTTCCGGGCCAGCAACTGGCCAGTCCGTCCAAAGCCGAACAGGCCGAGTGTCTGGCCGGCAATCCGCCGCAACGGTTGCCCGGAACGAAGCTCATAGATGCCCCGCTTGGTTCTCAAATGGTGAAAGGCCACATTGCGGGCCAACCCCAGAAGCAGGGCCAGCGCGTGGTCCACGACTTCCTCGATGCAGTAGTCCGGAATATTGGTAACCACAATATTCCGAGTGGTCGCATAGGCCACATCAATGTTGTCGAGTCCGATCCCGAGCCGAGCCACGTGTCGACATTCCGGGGAGGCGGCCATCACCGTCTGGGTCACCTTGGCCCAGCAGGTCATGATCGCCTGACAATCGACAGACAATCGGGCGAGGGTGGCCTCGTCGCCACTGGGGGCTTCGATCAGTTCGATCCCGGCTTCCGTCAGGATTCCGCGTTCAATCCGATCATCGGGCCAGGGACGATCGGTGAGCAGGACACGCAACGACATGGAACACCCTTTCGGGGACAAAAGTGAGGGACTGAGCCGTAAAGGGTAGCAGGGCTCCGTCCGGAATGGAAAAGGGGACCAACAACGACCAGTAACTCAGGATTCTTCGAACTATCCGTTTCACCCGGTCGGATGTCTTTTGGAAACATGAGGCGTTCTCGAAACAGGCTTTGACTACCAGGACTCCCTGTGTGATCTTTTGTATGAGGGATTGTGCGCTCGTCGAGTGGAATGGTGTCCACGTGAGAAAATCGTTGGAACCGGCCCTTTCGACAGATCCCGCATATGCATCGCGACACCAAACTCGGTCTCGCTTTAGCCATCCTCGTGATGGGGTTTGCCGCTGCGCTCTGTTTCCCGCGAGTCACTCCCACCGACGTACGGGATGAACTCACGCTCACCACGGCTTCCGAGCTGGATGCTTCGATTCGGATGATGCCGATCCGCAGTTACACCGACGCGGAAAATCGGACGCTTCCGGTACCCGTTACGCCAGTCGCCGAAGTGCCGCCTGCGACTGAACCCACGCTGGCGGAGGCCACTCCGGAACCGATCGTCGGTCTCCCGCCGGACCAGACAGCCACCCACCAACCATCGGAATCCGGGCCCATCTCCGCCCACGCAGATGCAGAACCCGGTGCCTCTGTACCGCAGCGAGTTTATCGCGTGCAACCGGGTGACTCCCTGAGCCGGATTGCCCGCCGGGAGTTGGGGAGCGAATCACACAGCGAGCGACTGTTTCAGGCGAATCGGGAAGTTCTCTCGTCGCCCGATCGGCTGGTTCCTGGAATGGAACTGTTGATTCCTGAGATCGAGGCACCACAACGGAATCCGGAGGAGCGAACGGACGGCTCCGTCGCCGGTCAAGAAGCGCTCTCGGAAACGACCACGCCGCCACCGACAGTCCCGGTGAATCGGGCGCCCCATCCGCCCTCGTCCGCCGACCGGCCCGCTCGGCTGTTTCGTGCCCCGGGGCGAATCAGCAGCGAATCGACCGTTCGCCCTCAATAATTCGCTCGCCGGGTGGTGATCTGGGGAATCCCCCAAGGGGCCCGGAACCTCGTCCGCTTTCCGGATATCCCCGCGTTTCCCACGGGCCAGGCAAGCATCCGCCCCGCCATCCAGAATCCGAGGGATGCCGCAGCCCGGCTTAGAGAGAGATTGTATCGTCGGGCATCGCTGGTTATGTTCAAATGATACACACTGCGGTTCTGACCACTTTCCACGAAACCTGACCGTCCGCCCGGTGTTTCATGGAAGACGACGCAAAGCTGGCCCGTTCGGGCGGTTTTGCACTTCACACAAGGTGTCGGCACACGTGACCACTGCCACTAGTCCCGCCGCAAACCCTTACCTCAAAGATCCCGATGTCCAGCTGATGCTTCGCGTCCGGGAGGGTGATGAGGCTGCGTTTGCGCAGCTTGTGGCGACTTACCAGGACCGGCTGATCGGGTTGCTGACTAATATGGTCGGCGATCGCACTTCCGCCGAAGACACCGCCCAGGAGGTTTTCCTGCGCATCTATCGGGCCCGCCATGGTTACGAGGCCAATGCGAAATTCTCCACCTGGCTGTTCAGCATCGCCCATAACCTGGCCAGCAACACTCGCCGTTCTCATTCACGTCGCAAGGAGTCCCAGCTGAACTCGGCTCCAGATAGTTCCGGCCCGCAATCGCCGCAGGAACAACTGGTCGCCGAGAAGTCGGCCCTGATGCCCTCGCGGGTCATGGCCAAAGCGGAACTCATTGAAAAAGTGCAGGCGGCCATGGAGTCCTTGAACGAACGCCAGCGGATGGCCCTGCTGCTGCACAAATTCGAGGGGATGAACTACATCGATATTGGAGCGGCCATGGAGATGACTCCCCAGGCGGTGAAGTCCCTGTTGTCGCGAGCCCGGGATCAGCTGCGAATGGCGCTGGAAGGGTACATCCAATGATCCGCTTCCCCTCGGTCTCGAGAAACTGGTCGCTCATCCCCCATCCACGGGAGGTGCGTCATGGATAAACTCCGCCGCGTCTCCCCCGAGGTTCGGGATAATTTCGTAGCCTATCTCGACGGGGAACTGCCGCCCCCCGACATCAAGCAGTTGGAGCAAATCCTGGCTGATAGCCCGGTTGCTCGCAAGGATGTCGAAGCCCTGGTCCGCACCTATGAATTGCTGGACCTGCTACCTCGACCACAGGCGACCGTCGAATTCACCCAGAAGACGATGGCCACGGTGAAGCTCTCGGATCTCAAGACCGACATCACACAGACCGCCTGGTACAAACAATTCCAGCTTGGTCTGGCGGGGGGGCTGGGCTGGCTGCTGGTCGCCGGAGTCGCACTGGTGGCTTACCTGGGAACCAACCGCTGGGTACCCTCCGAAGATGACCTCAAGCTACGTGATTTGCAGGTCATCAAGAATATCGACAACTACAGCCAGGCGGGCAGCTACGATTTTATCGAGCGGCTGGAGCGATCTCCGAAGCTGATGCAGGAGATCCGTGAGGAAGTGAGGACTCGCCATGGCCGCTAAGGTATGGATGGGCTGGTGTGCAGCATTGGCCGCCGCCATCGGTGTGGGACCGCTGCTCATCGAACCGGGTGATCCGACGCTGCATGCCGCCCGCGATGAAATCTCGCGGATGTCGGAATCCCAGCGAGGTGTCCTGCAACGGCAGTATGAGCAGTACCAGGCACTCAGCGAAGCGGATCGAGCCAAGCTGCGGGAGATGTATCGTTTACTGGAGGCCGATCGAACCCAGAATGGTTTACATGTTGCTGCGCTCCAGGACTATTGCGACTGGTTAAAGTTGATCGATGCCTGGGAACAAGACGAACTGGTCCACCAGACCGATCCTCAGGCCAAGATCAAACGTGTTTCAGAGATCGTGGAAACTCGACGCGTGCGGACCGTATCCGAGGCTGCCGATGGGGATCAGGACGAACGGCCAGGAAGTCAGTGGATGCCCCCCCTGCTGAGTGAATATGAATTAACCAAAGTGTTCGATGTCTGGTCCAGGCGATTGACGAATCTAACCCTGGAAGAACAGGCGGAAATCGACAAACGGCATGGGCTGGAACGGTTCGGTACTCAGATCCGGCATCTCAAAAAGACCGTCGGACTGGGGAAGAGCGATGCCCTGCTGATGTCGATCAGCGACGCCGAGTTCAAGGAAATGGCCGAGGCCACTGGCAACAAGGAGTTTCTGGAGAAAGCCGAAACCCTCCGAGATCCGCTCAACAAACGCCGTTACGCGACGATGTGCATCATCGCCTCCTGCGTGGAACAGTTTCACCGCGAAGGGGCGGCCACCACGGATGCCGAAATTATGGCGTATTTTCAGACGCTGAGTCCCGAGAAGCAGGACGAACTGCTCCAATTGGGAGCCAGTGACTTCAAAACCCAGTTGCGGCTGCAACGGCTGGAAAAGCACCCGGAGATTGTCGAGCTGCAAAGTCTTTCGCCCAATTTCAGTGCGGCGATGCAGATGCTCAAGCGGTTCAAGTCGGGTGGGCCCATGATCCGTCCAGGCGAAGACGGCGGGCCGCCGTTTGGGCTGCCCCGGGATCGGAATGGCGAGCCACGATTCGAGCCACGCCGGGAAAGCGATCGGCCTGGACGAGGACAGCGGCCCCCATTTCGACCGGGAGAACGGAACGGCGATGCCGATTTTCGATCGCCCGCTGAAAATAGAGATGGCCCGCCCCGCCGACCCCCGGAAGAAAACAGCGAACAAGCGAAACCGCCCACCGAAAAATCTCCGATTTGAATCGGAACTGGTCCATCAAAAAAACTGAGGCCCGTCTGTGCGGGCCTCAGGGGATCGGTCTTGTGAACGTCTGAACCGCTTACTCGTCGAGCTCTGCCACGACGGCTTCATACGTCTGGGTCGGCTGGGCCACTTTGCGGTAACCGATGTCGCGGATCACTTCGAGGACTTCACTCCAAGTGGGGAACTGGCGTCCACTGCGCCGCTTGTAATCATCCATGGCCTTCATGAATTCGACTTCATCCGGGCGATAGTCCCGTTCACAGGTCGTGGGATCAATCTGGCGACGGCGTTCGACTTTCCGGCGATCCGGCCCCGTGTAGGTCACTTCTGCGGAGACACGGCGGTCTTTCGGAGTTCGGCGTCGACTGACAATCAGTTCTTAGGGAGCTTGCAGGGTACGAGGCATGAGCACTGTCTTTCGAGGGGACGATGGAACAGAGATGAAAGGAAGAGGCGACGCGCCATCGTCGACCTCGATGCATTCGAGCAACAATCCTTCACAATCAGTATGCGGCTTATTTCCCAGTCAGGCAAAAAATGCGGACTAAACTTCAGAGGAAAGCCAGCAGGTTACGGACGATTCCATGGAATCGTCCGATTAGTTGGGTAATTCCAATTAAGGCAGCTTCTCCGCCGCTCTCTCCAGTGAACTTGTTGACGTTCGCCAACATGTTCCGCCAAGGCCCTTTTTTCAACCTAATTTTCGGCGGTGCCCCTTGACTGCCACGGAAAATCCGTCATGTCTTTGTCAACAATCCGCCTGCCCCTGTCCGGGACGTCTATCAAGACGGAAACCGGATGGACCTTGTCAGGCTGTCTGCCGCCATCCCGTTCGCTGACATCGATCGCGATTGACGCGGACTCCTTTGTGATTGGCCGCCGTCCGGGTGTGAATTTGCAAGTTTCATCGGCCCGCGTCTCGGGCCGGCATGCTGAACTGCTGCGGGTCGGAGATCACCTGTTCATCCGTGACCTGGGCAGTACCAATGGAACCTTCGTCAATCGCCGTCGGGTCCGACAGCCGACGCCGATCGGAGATGGCGCTCATATTGAAATCGCCGACTTGGAATTCCGCCTGGAAATGCGGAAATCGACCGTCAACTTTTCTCCCTTGAAAAAGACCGCCGAGTGCATCGACACGATGGAGTCGGAGTGGATTCTAAGTCAGTTCGATCGTCTGATTCGCGAACGGGAAGTCGTCTCATTTTTCCAGCCGATTATCGACCTCGAAAACAACGCCATCATCGGATACGAGGCACTCGCCCGAAGCACGGTGCCGGGGCTCGAAAATCCGGGAATGATGTTTCAAACCGCTCAGATGGTCAGTCGGGAAGTCGAACTGTCACTGATCTGCCGTCAACGTGCCATGGAAGGCTCGACCCAACTGCCGACAGGCTCACGAATCTTCGTGAACACGCACCCCATGGAATCTCTGACGATCGATCTGCTGCCTTCGATCACCGTGTTACGCCGGAAGTATCCCGAGACGCCAATCATTGTCGAGATCCATGAAGGGGCGATTCATGACCCCAAAATGATGGGCGATCTGGCACGTGAACTTCGTGATCTATCCGTAGAGATCGCTTACGACGATTTCGGAGCAGGACAGGCCCGGCTGGTGGAACTAGTCAAGGTTCCCCCCGATTACTTGAAATTCGACATGTGCTTGATTCGGAATATCCATGAAGCCGATCCTCAACAACGCCGGATGTTGAAGATGCTCGTTGATATGGCCCGCGATATCCCCACCATTACCTTGGCGGAAGGGATCGAGAATCAGAACGAAGCCGATGTCTGTCGAGAACTGGGGTTCCAACTGGCCCAAGGCTATTACTTTGGCCGACCCATGAAAGTCGATCAGGCGGCCGCGTTTGCAGCCATTCAGCAATCCAAAGTCGCATCTGGCATGTAATCCAGACGGGCTAAATCACGGGGCGGGAGCGGCAGCGGCGGATACTCCCAACAGTAAGGCATCCACCCCACTGGGCTGGGGAGCCAAGGCCCCAATGACGCTGGTCATGGCCTGTCGCAAATCAGCATCGGCTTCAATCTTCCACGCGGCCACCAGCGAATCCGCGACGGACTGATCCAGCGTGGACTGGTGTCTCAGCAGATGTCGCGACAACTGCCGTGCAGCTTCCGATCGCACCAGTACGGAAGAACTGCCATCCAGGACCGTCTCGGCCAGCTTGGCTTGAACGGTCGAAGTCGGGATCGCGGACAATGCTATCAAGGCATCTTCGCCGATCTCATTACGTCCCAGTGATCGGATCAAGGCCCCTTCGGCAGGTGTCAGATCATAGATGTGAGTCCGGCCTTCGGCGATCCGCCGCAACCAGGCTGCCGCCACTCGCGACTGCTGCGTCAGCTGCTCCATCGTCAAATCGGGCGGACTGACCTGGGCCAGCAGAGGCTTCAGCTGCCGAGCCAGATCCGATGACTCAACGGATTCCTCAACATAGGTCAGCAGTGGATCTTGCTTCATCAGGTGAGCGATGGAAGACCGCATGCCTGCGGGGCCATACACGGCAATCGGCAGATGTTTTGTTCGGGAATCGGCCCGGAAATTGGCGATCGTAGGAGACAGCTCCCACCGGATGGTGTTCAGGTGGAGAACCGCGACCTCCACATCAGCCCGGCTGGCGGCAGCCGTGAATCCTTCGGATCCGGTGGGCAAAATGTGCGTTGCGTAACCCATTTCCGTGAGATGCGAAGCCATCGCTGATCCCCGGGTATTATTGGGATCAATCACCACACTGTCGGGCTGAGAATCGGCTTCCAGAACCCGCGTCAGGATTTCGACAACCCGCTGGGAACCAGAGAACGATCTCTGGGGGTCCCACTTCAAGATTGTCTCGGCGGCAGCAAACTGGACACGCGGTGAAGCATGATCCAGCATCGTCACCACCTGTCCCCGTTGTCCACCAGTTCGAAGTAAACCTGCCGAACCATTCTCGGACAAGGCCCGGACGAGAGCTTCAGTGGCCCCTACCGTCCCCAGTTCATTCGAAAGCGAAAGGGCCTTCAAACACGCTTCCGAACCGACCGACACCGCCGTCAAATATGCCGTTCCCGGACCCTTTGGCAGTGCCTGATCCCAGCCCGCTGTTTCCACGTCTCGGGTCAGCAAGACGACCAGCAACACAGCCTGCGCCCGGGAATCTCCCGGAGCCATTTCCAAAGCCTGCCGGGCCAGCTGTTCAGCACGGAACACGGCAGCGGAACGTGTCGAGACACGAACTTCCTTCAATCCCCCGTTCTCGGAATCGGTGATCCAGAGGGGGTACAGACCATCGTCCTCAGGTTCCAGAGACTGTTTCCCCGTCAGGAAGCCCTCAGCCGCCGAACGCATCTTGCCTGCCGAACCGAATCCATCGAGGCGATGAGCCTGATCCGCATGACCATAGAGTATCCGGGCCAGCGAACCCCGAGAGGTGGCTTGCAATGCCGGGTCTTTGGATCCAAACGCCAACCGATACAACAGATGGGCTTCCGATTGACCGGCAACATAGCCAAACGCATGCGCGGCAATACTTTTTTCCGCATCGGTCCCCACGGACAGGTAGCCCGCCAGAGGCGCCACTGCGACCGAACCCATGCGGGACAAAGCAATCAGGGCTGCCGCACGATCCACATTCGAGTTTTCATCAGCCGCCTGTTGCACGAGCCGGGCGGCGGCAGGAGCCCCCAGGTGTTGCAGATCACGAATTGCCAGATCCACCTGCCGAGCATCACCCGACAGGTTCTTGATGACTTGATCGAGATACGCCGGGTCATTGGCTTGCCGGGAGCCTGCTGCCATCAGTCGCTCAAGCAGGATCGTAGCGGGCGGATTGACCCCCTCCGTCCGGGCCAGCTGTAAAAACGTCGAAGTGCCGTACTTCTGCCGAAAACTCAACAATGTGGCATCGTCGGGATCCAGGGCCAACAACCCTTCCAGATACCCCTTGGCCGCCTCGGGGCGTGCGATCTTCATCGTGAAGAGCACAGCCTCCATGAATTCGTCAGGCGTCGTTGGTTCTTTGACCAATGGAGACTGCGCCTCAGTGGATTCCGGGGACACCCCGGTCTCCTGAGCCAACAATCCCTGATTCTTGAGAATCCAGGTGGCAAACAGCAGAACCACCCACTTCGAACGATGGGAAACCATCCTTGATCTCCGACAGCCGACTACGACAACCCGCGAATGATTCACGGCGAAGACTGGAAATGTACCCTCAGCGGTACACTTTGCCCGTTACGGTTTTATCGAGGCTGCCGGGGTGAAGGCTTGAGAGGGGTTCACCGGTCTGAGGTAACGGAACCACTCCCGACAGGCATCTCCTGAAGTTTCATTAGAACCACTCTTCCAGGTACAACCCATACAAGCCATTCTCATTCTGGTAACCTTTTCCGAATACTCCAATAAAACCACTAACTAACAATATCGCAACGTGGGGAAAACCCCAGAAACTGAAATCCCCACTTCATCGGAGTCCACATCATGCACAATTACCAGAACCCATGTCTCACACTACTTGTCAGGAATACTCATGATCCGTTCCCGGTCTTCTCGTGATGCGGTGATCGCTCTGGAATCGCGTCGGATGCTGTCAGGAAATGTTCAGGTCACCCTGAATGGATCCACGTTGACGATCACCGGCGACAACTCCAACAACGAGCTGGCTGTTGAACAGACGGTAGGCGGTTTACAGGTCCGGGCCATCAATGGAACGAAGCTCAATGGAACTGCCGATGGCAGTTTGGTCTTCTCCAACCCTTCACGCATCAATCTGGACCTCCTGGGAGGCAATGACCAGTTGTTCTTGAGCGACTTCCTGGGAGGAACCGTGAATGTGCAGATGGGAAGTGGGAATGACACCCTCACCCTCGAAGGCATCAACTCTGATGGCGCACTGACTATCGACCTCAACTCAGGAAATGACCGCCTCGAAGCCCGTCTGGGTGGTTCCGAACCGACGGACTCGAATGTCGTGGGTGGCAATTTCACCCTGCAATGTGGCAACGGGAATGATACGGTCCTCATTGGAGCTTTGAACGCTCTCCAGAACATTTCGATCGATGGTAACAACGGAAACGATGTCATTGGACTGGGCGCTGGACGTACCGATGGCACCACGTCCATCCTGCTGGGAAATGGCAACGATACCGCCGGCCTCTCCGATCGCACCTTGGTCGGCAACTTCAGTTTGAATGCCGGAAACGGTGACGACCTCGTGGGATTGAATCAACTCGAAGTCGAGGGAGCGTCGACCATTGAACTGGGAAATGGCAAGGACGCACTGCTCAGCCAATCAACGGCCTTCTACGGGAATGTGTCTCGCAAGGGAGGGACTGGAACCGACCAGATTTTCTCTCAAAACGACACATTCTTCAGTGGAAACAACGTGACAGAGTTTGAACTGACAGTGATGAACCCCAGCACGATCGCCTCTCTGGCTTCACGACTGCAGAAACTGTTCGGGATTAATCTCGGTGTATAGATCGATCGGTTTCACCCCATGATCAACGCCCCGTGAAAAGCTCACGGGGCGTTGTGTGTTTGTCGTCCGCGTATTCACTCACTGCGGCTTCTCAGGCGAAACTTCAGGTCACGGACCCGTAACGCAGGATGTTCCGCCTGGAGTCGAGCCAGTAGACCCGCTTTATGGAAAGAAACCAGCTCCCCCAGAAGTGCGGAACTAGTGACCACAATCTGCAGTACGCCATTTTTCATCACGGTGGGACGCGATCCCCCAGCAATCTCCGCACCAGCTACCTGTTGCCACGCTTCGCTCAGCTGGCGATCCCCTCGAATCCGTCCGATCCCCCGAAGGGCCATGATCTGTCCGAGCACTGAAGACAACGCTGGAACATCCTGAATCGGCTTAGGATCCACGCGTGGTTCAAACGGCTTTCGGGGTCTGGTCATCGTCATCACCGACCTTCGGCAGCGATTAGTCCCGAGCCAGTGGCATCACCACATAGGTGTAGTTGTCATCGGCCTTGTAGACAGCTGCGCTATTCTCATCCACCATATGCAGCGTCACCTGTGAGGAATTCTCCAGCACTCGCAGAAACTCAGCGACGAACTTCGGATCGAAGGTCACCGACAACGGTTCGCCATCATAAGCGATTGGCAACTGCACACTGGATGTCCCCACGTCACTCGCGGAACTCTTGAGGGTCAACACCCCGGACTCGAACAGGAAGTCGACGCCCTTGCTCTCGTCATTGGTGACGATCATCGCCTGCTTCACTGCCGACAGAAATGGTCCCGTGACGAACGACACACTCCGGGTGAAGTCGTTTGGAATCACATCCTGATACCGGGGAAACCGACCTTCCACCAGTCGTGCGTAAATCGTTGAATTTCCACTGCGAACGAGCACATCATTGGCATGCACCGCAATGTGAACTTCCTGCTCACCGGACTGAATACTCCGTTCGATCAATGTCATCGCCTTGGCGGGGATCACAGGAGCCAGCACTTCTTCCGTAACCCGGCCATGAGCGGTAGCCGCGCCTCCATAGACCGCCAGCCGACGTCCGTCTGTGGCAGCCAGAGTGAGCCCATCTTTGCGAAGCTCCATCAGAACGCCCCCCAGGGCGTATCGTGTGCTTTCACTGTCCGTTGAAAAGATGGTTCGCTGAATCCCCTGCTTCAGCACGCTCCCGCTCGCGATGTGGTAATCCTGATCGCGAAACTCCACAACATCCGGAAACAACGCCGGGTCTTCCACGGACAAACGAAAATCACTTTGTCCGCAGCGAATCCGCAATTGCTGATCGTCCACTTGCAGGGAGACTTCAGCCTCGGGCAGTTCGCGAAGAATCTGGGAGACACGTTGGGTTGGCAATAAACATTCACCGGAAGATTGGGATTGGATGTCCGTGATGACATACCGAATTCCGACTTCCTGATCGGTCCCCATCAACGTGGCCTGACCATCCCGAACCGTCAGCTTGACGTTCTTCAGGATTTCCTGGGGCGTACGGGAGGGAACGACTCCACTGACAATCGACAATGCGGTAGAGAGAACAGATCGGGAACAGACAAGATTCATGGAAGACGGGTTCCCCAAGATCAAGAAGATTGAATCACCACTATCAGTATTCCCAGCGGAAAATGCCTGGAACCCAGTGGATGATCAAAGCGTAACTATATCAGGGAGAGGAGTTTGATTCCAATTGAGAGATCATTTCCCCTGTGAAGAAGTTGGCGGTAGGCTGTTTGTACGGGGATGAGATCTGTCGAAGAGTGTTGGTGCTCCGTCGATTTTGCAATTTCAGCTGCGAAGTCGTCATCAGTGGTGCAAAGTTGTCGACTCGAAACCAACAAGTTACTGACGGTTATCAGCAGTCTGGACTACTGAGGAGGCCGTCAGTTGAGTCACGGTTCGGGTGACGGATTCGACGCAACTGCGGGCCGCGGAGAACTCAGGACTGTCGGCTATCAGGCTGGCGTTTTGCAGCTCTTCAGGCAGGGTTCCCAAAAGATGGTCTTTCAGTAATTGAGCCAGCCAGGCAGCTCTCCGAGCCGCAAACCGATGGTGCAGATTGCGTAACCGTGACTGCAACATCCCCGCGCCTTGTGAAACGCCCTGGCTGATCATGGACTCTCCCACCGAGGCCGCAACCGTTCCACCGACCACATCGGCGGTCAGATGTCCCAGCGTCGAAGTGGCTGCGGTTGTCAGTACGACATCGCCTACCAGACCGACTCCTGTAATGGCCAGGATCACAGTGATCGCTGGACGAGCCGCCGCCGCTAACGTATCAAGCCGCGAGAACAGCTTAAAGAATTCGGGACTCCCTTCCGCAAAGGCAGCCATCTCGGATTCGACGAGTGTTCGAAGTTCTTCATCCAGGGCAACCGTTTCATGGGCCTTTCGGACCCGCTGAATCAACTCCGCCCGGGAAACTCCCGTCAGTAGGTGGGTCAGTCGTGGCTTGAGCAGTTCATTACCGAGTTCGGCAAGCCACTCCAACTTCTCGTAGACCCGTTCCAGTGTGCTCAGAACCGCTTCCCATTCCCGTTCGCGGTAGAGAGCCAAGGGGTCGCGGGATTCTCCGGATACCCGATCGCGGACCATGCGGATTGGAGCCATGACCGCCCGCGACAACATGTTGTACGAGTCATGGACTCGGGCCGTCCAGCCCTTGCGCTGGGTCGACCACCATTGCCGGATCTCGCTGACCAGCAACGTCCCGGGCACCGCTGGCCAGTCGGACACGTTGGCCAGCTTATGAGCGGTCAGTAATTCAGCGGCCCGCTGGAACTGACTGCTGCGTTGTCGAATCTCGTCCAGCCAGGTCGGAACGCCAGTCTCCCGATCCACCAGCTGCCGGAGCGATCCGGACAAAGAACGGAGTTTGATTTCTCCGAACCGCAATGCAGTCAGGTCGGCCATCAGACTCCGCGGGGTGTCGGGATGATCCGGCAGCGGGGGCTGTGGCAGGAGGTCCACGGGCCAGGTTCGTTCCAGGAAAGGCAGGCTCAAACTTTCCGCCGCCCGGCGATCGTTGGGGGCCAGGTACAGAATCTGCGGTTGGATTCCGGTTTCCCCGCAGAACGTTCCGACCCAGAGTGGCCAGAACTGTTCATCTTCGGGAAGTAGACATTGATTGAACACCAGCAGGATCGACTTCTCTTCCAGTGAGGCATGTCGGAAGAATTCTTTGACCGCCGCATCGTTATATTTTTGCTGTGTCAGCACGGCGATCAGGACATCCGCACTGCGACGAATGTTGTCGGCCCGGGCCCAATTCACTCGGGCATCGCTGTCGACATCCGGGGTGTCCAGAATCAATAGATTGCGGGGCGTTTCGGCGCACTCCCGGACGAACAGCCAGTCGACTCCCGCTTCCAGAAGAGGCTCTTCCGGACCCGCCCAGTCCCGCAATACGAACCCCGGGAAAATGGTGGCCAGATCGTGAGTGTCACGAAAACCCGGAGGGATCAGTACCGTTGGGTGCCGGGTCCCGGATGCCAGAGGACTGGTCGCACTGGCCTTGAACCCGGCCAAGTGGTTGAACACGACACTTTTGCCAATGTTCGTTCCCCCGACCACGGCCACAATCAGAAATGACTGGTCGGTCAGTTGTGGCAACAGCTTTCGGGATAGCAGGGCATACCAATTCCGGTCAGCCAGTGGGGCCAGATGGGCTTCGCGACACCGCCCGTCCAAGGACTCTACCGCTCGGGCCAGCAGGCTTACGGAAGTCGCACAGGCTTCGAAATCAACAGCCATCAGAATCAAGTCGCCAGAGGTACATCCCACCCCGTCAGTATAACAGTACCCCGTCGAATGTCGCACAGATCAGGCCACACGGCCTACGGGGTGTGTGATCTCGCATCCCTCCGGATTGGCGGAAAACCATGGCCACCGTAGAATCCGGGAAACACCTCCTGAAAGGAACCCGCCATGCCCATGTTCGATTTTCGATGCCGCAAATGTGGGCATCAGTTTGAAGAACTGGTCGGACGGCAGGAAATCCCCTCCTGTCCAACCTGTCAGGATAAGAATGTGGAAAAACTGGTCAGTGCGCCCGCTGGGCATGTGGCCGGTGGCGGGCGATCCCTGCCGGTCATGGGGGCCTGCTCTCCACCTCCAGGGCAACACACCTGCGGTACCGGTTGCCGCCACGCTTGATGGCGTCCGAGTGTCCCGAGCAGGCAGTTCGCTGTCCGATCAGGCCCGGCGACCCTTCAGAATCGCTTCGGCCAGTTGGTAATCGTCCCAAGTGGTAATCTTTAGATTCCAGGCTTCCCCGGGGATCACCTCCACGGGCTGGCCCAACCGCTCGATCAGCTGGGCCTCGTCAGTGGGCTGGAATGTTCCGCGCATGGCGTAGGCCTGCAACAGCCAGTCCCGTCTGACGATTTGCGGCGTCTGCGCGGCCCAAAGCCCGCTGCGCGGGACAGTCTCGGTAACCATTTGCCGGGTATCAACGCGTTTGATCGTACTGGCGATGGGGGTCGCCGGGAGAGCTGCCCCTGTTCGCCGGGCCGCTGTAACGACATCCCCCACAAGCGTGGCGGTGATCAGAGGCCGCGCGGCATCATGCACTGCGACCAAGTCGACATCGGAGGGAACCTGCCGCAGTCCTTGCTCCACGCTGTCGGCACGTTCCTGACCGCCGGGAATGACCGAGATCATTGGCCCGAGGGCTCGCAGTTCGGCTTCGAACCGAGTCTGCACCCACACTTGATCCTCCGGGGAGACGACAATCAGCACTCGTACCAGTTCGGTCCGCTGAAGAAACGGCTCCATGGCCCAACGCCATATGGGGCGCCCGTGCAGCATCAGGAACGGCTTTTTGAACGCCGCTGGATGTTCGTTGCACGGAGCGGTCTCGGAGCCGTCCGCAGATGCGAGGAACCGCGTACTGCGTCCCGCCGCAGGCAGGATCAGCGCCAAACGAGGAGGAGCAGGAAATGAACTCACAACGCCTCTCGATCAGGGAGTGCTTGCCGCACGACACGGGGGGCAGGGGGAGGCTCAAAAGCCGAAGGGAGAAGCCTCGTGCGGAAGCTTCTCCCTCAGTCATGCCCCCCTGTCAGGGACACTCAGTCACAATCTGACGACCACGGTAACGGAGTCCGTTACGCCTTCTTCGTCATCTCATCCCGCACGGTCTCCAGCAGCTTCTTTGTGGCTTTGATGCCCGCGAACTCGTCGATCTTCCCGCCTTCGTACTCGATGCCGACGTACCCGCGATAACCCGCGTCGAGGACGATCTTCATCATCTTGCGATAGTCGGTGTGGATCTCGTTCCCCATCTCGTCGAAGTCGTGCGACTTGGCACTGACGGCGTGCGCGAACGGCATCAGCTCTTCGACCCCCTTATAGCGGTCGTACATCTCGTCCTTGCTGACACGGAAGTTTCCAAAGTCCGGCAGAGTGCCGCAGTGCGGGTGATTGACCTTCTTCATCACGCTCGACAACCACTGCCCGTTCGACGATAGGCCGCCATGGTTCTCGACGATCACGCTCAGTTGCGCCTTCTCGGCGTACTCGGTCAGGCGACCCAGTCCATCGGCAGCCCGCTCGACCTGCTCGTCGTAGGTGCCGCCGCTGGAGGCATTGACTCGAATCGCGTGGCAACCGAGGAAGGCGGCTGCGTCGACCCACTTCTTGTGGTTGTCGACAGCTTGCGTCCGCTTGGTCTCATCGGCATCGCCGAGGGCCCCTTCGCCATCGCACATGATGAGCAGGCTCTTGACGCCCAGATCAGCGGCCCGCTTCTTCAGTTCGCTGAGGTAGGCTTCGTCCTTGGCCTTGTCCTTGAAGAACTGGTTGACGTACTCGATGGCCTCGATGCCGAACTCCGTCTTAGCGATCTTCGCAAAGTCGAGTGGGTCGAGCTTCTTGCCGAAGAACGACTTGTGCAGCGACCACTGAGCCAGCGAAATTTTAAACAGTGGGGCGTCCGCTGCCAGTGCCATGCGGGGCAATGCCCCCGCCATTACCGCCAGTGCGGAGTATTTCAAGAAGTGACGACGCGAGGCGAGTGACATGAATGACTCCAACGGAAGACAAGTGTGTGCATGCGATCTTCAGGATATCATGGCTATTGGCAATGGAATAGAGAGCCCACGGGCACTGGGGTAACTCGTTGTTTTTGCAGGGTGGCCTTGCCGGGATGGTCGGGGGTTGTGCTCCCGATTGGAAACAGAGGCATTGGCCGAGAGGGCTCTGGGAGCAACGCCGACCAGAGCTCACGCTGCTCGTGTCGAACCGTGGAATCCTGAGATTTAATCTCAATTTGAATCCGACAGACTTATTTTACGCATTTCTGGTTGTCATATATTCCCGGGAGTCTTACCATAGGATGGATGGCGTGCGGCATTTATTCGGAAGATGATGCAGGGGAATGAGATGCGACTCGGCGTCGAAGCTGGTGACCGCGAGTTCCTGGTGGATCTGCAGAAGTGCGGGCCAGCCACGGTGCAGCAGCTTTGTGATCGCCAAGGGGTGACGCCCACTGCCATTCGGCAGCGTTTGACGCGGTTGCAGGATGCACATTTGGTCTCTCGGGTGGCCCTCAAGGGGGATCGCGGGCGACCGTCGCATTCGTACGCCTTAACCACGGACGGGCTGCGGCTTATTGGGGACAACTACCGCGACTTGGCCCTGTTGCTTTGGGAGGAGATCACCCGGATCGAGGAAGTCGATGTTCGTTCGCGGCTGATTCGTCGGCTGCGCGATCAACTGGTGGAGCGATACGGTCGGGAAGTGCATTCCGCATCCGTCAAAGAGCGGCTCTGGGAGTTGCAAGGGTTGTTGCGGACGCTGGGCTTCGATGTGGAAATTCTCGACACCGATCAGGGGATTCTGCCGATTCTTCGCGAGAACACTTGTCCGTATCATGATTTAGCAGCACAGGATGCGTCGATTTGTGATCTGGAACAGACCGTATTTGCGGAGGTGCTTGGAGTTCCCGTGAACCGGACGCAATGTTGTCGGGATGGGGATCGCCACTGCGAATTCGTCCCCGAGGTGTCGGTCGCAACGTGAAGCTGCAGAACGAATTCTCGCGACCTGTAATGGCAGAGCGAGGGTTCTACCCGCGAGGTCAGGGCGGTACATTGAAGGATTCGCATCGAGTCCGAGTGCCTTTGGAGAGAACAAATGACCTGGATTGAAGGTCGGTTCGAAGAAAATGTCGTCACCACCACTCTGGAACAGGCCATGAATTGGGCCAAGCAGTCCAGTATTTGGCCGATGACGTTCGGTCTGGCCTGTTGTGCCATTGAGATGATGGCAGCTGGGGCCAGTCGGTTTGACATCGACCGGTTCGGGGCGGGAGCCTTCCGGGCCACGCCGCGACAGGCCGATCTGATGATCGTGGCTGGAACGGTGACCTACAAGATGGCCAGCCGCGTGCGTCGTCTGTACGAGCAGATGCCTGACCCGAAGTACGTGATCGCCATGGGCGCATGCACCATTGGCGGCGGGCCGTACTTCAAGCATGGCTACCACGTCGTGAAGGGGGTCGACCTCGTCGTCCCCGTCGATGTCTATGTCCCCGGCTGTCCGCCGCGTCCGGAGGCTCTGCTCGAAGGGCTGATGCGGATTCAGGACAAGATCAAGTCCAAGCGTATCGGCAAGGGAGTGCGGGAACTGTTGCCCGTGCCGCACCATTCGGGTTACGCCCAGTCCCCGGAGCACATTCAGGGGTAAAGGCCCGTGGTTGACCCATGTCTACTGCCATCGCTCCCGCTGTGATTACCGCTGAGCAGTTCGCCGAAATGAGTTTCGACGAACCCTGCGAGCTAGTGCGCGGAGAAATCGTTGAGATCACCCGACCTGATCAATCGCACGGGAATGCGTGTGCCCGAGTGGCCTTTGCGATGATGCAATGGGCCTACGCGAATCGCTGCGGGCAAGTCATCACGAACGATAGCGGAATCCTCACTGAGCGTGACCCCGACTCTCTTCGGGGGGCCGATGTTGCGTTCTTCGCGGCCTCTCAATTGCCAGACAGCAAATTGCCGCGCGGCCCGGTTTCGATCGTCCCCGTGTTAGCTGTTGAAGTTCTTTCGCCCCTGAACAGCTGGTCACAAATGCGCCGCAAGATCGCCGAATATCTCGCTGCGGGTGTTCACGAAGTGTGGATCGTGGACCCCGATTGTCGGACCGTCGAGGCGTTCCGCAGTGATGCGGCTCCGGTGCTCTTCCGAACTCAAATGAGCCTTGTCAGCCGGGAACTTCCCGAGTTCACAGCCTCTGTGAGCGAACTGTTTGCCGGGGTTGAGTGACCGGTTCCTGGCATCCCTCTCGATCGTCCCCTATTCGTCCTGTTTTTCTCTGAAGCCTGACCCATGTCCGCGACTCTCAAGATCACCGATCTGCATGTCAACGTGGGGGAAACCCCCATCTTGAAGGGGGTGAACCTCACCATCCGCCAAGGCGAAATTCATGCCCTGATGGGGCCCAACGGCTCGGGCAAAAGCACGCTGGCCTACACGCTGGCGGGGCACCCGAAATACGAAATCACCAGCGGAAAGATCGAGCTCGATGGTCGTGACATCAGCGAACTTGACCCGTGCGAGCGGGCGCGGCTGGGGATGTTCCTGGCCTTCCAGTACCCGGTGACGATTCCCGGCGTGAAGGTGGCCGACTTCCTGCGGCATGCGATGACCAACGTCCGCAATCCCGAACGCAAGGAAGGGGCCGAACTGATGCCGATGAAGGAGTTCCGCCAGGAACTTCGTCAAACGATGACCGAGCTGAACATCGATCACGAGTTTGCCAGGCGGTATCTCAACGATGGCTTCTCGGGCGGCGAGAAGAAGCGGATGGAGATTCTCCAGCTCGCTCTGCTCAAGCCGAAGTTTGCCTTCCTCGACGAGACCGATTCGGGCCTCGACAGCGATGCCGTGCGAGTCGTGAGCGAAGGGCTGGCCAAGCTCTCCGGTCCGCAGATGGGGGTGCTGATTATCACCCACCATCGCAAGCTGCTGGAATACAACGTTCCTCAGTTCACGCATGTGATGCTCGCGGGCCGGATCGTCGAGACTGGCGATGCGAAGCTGGCTCACGAACTCTATTCGAACGGCTACGCGGGCGTTCGCGAGCGCCATCCCCAGGAAGCCGCCGAGGAAGAAGCCGTCAAACCGAAAGTGGTCGCCGGAGTCTAGTTGATCTCCACCGCGACACCCTCTCGCCAGCCGAGAACCCCGAACTGACCGTTCGGTATTCACTCACTCCACCGCGATCCCGACTTTCACTCGGAGAAAGCTGACCACCATGTCATCCACAGCCCTCCTCACCGAACCGCTCGAAAACGAAAAAGACGATGTCTCCATCGGAGACTATCAGTACGGCTTCCATGATCCGGAAGACAAGTACGAGTTCAAGTCCCGCCGGGGACTGGACCGCGAGATCGTCGCGCAGATCAGCGAGATGAAGAAGGAGCCCGGCTGGATGCGGGACTTCCGCCTCAAGTCGCTGGAAGAGTTCGAGTCACGCCCGATGCCGTTCTGGGGCGGCGATATGTCGGACCTGAACTTCCAGGAGATGTTCTACTACGTCAAGGCGTCCGATCGCCAAGGCAAGACGTGGGACGATGTGCCTGAGGACATCCGCAAGACCTACGACCGACTCGGCATCCCCGAGGCCGAGAAGAAGTACCTCTCTGGGGTGAAGGCTCAATACGAGTCCGAAGTGATCTACGGATCGTTGCAAGAAGACCTCGCCAAGCAGGGGGTGCTCTTTACCGACACCGACTCGGCATTGCGTGAACACCCTGAACTGTTTCGCGAATACTTCGGGACGATCATCCCCCCGAACGACAACAAGTTCGCCGCTCTCAACTCCGCTGTCTGGTCGGGCGGGTCGTTCATCTACGTCCCCAAGGGCGTGAAGATCGACTTCCCGCTGCAAGCCTACTTCCGCATCAACACGATGAACATGGGGCAGTTCGAACGCACCCTGATCATCGTCGATGAAGGGGCCAGCGTGCATTACGTCGAAGGGTGCACCGCCCCGACCTACAGCTCCGATTCGCTGCACTCGGCGGTGGTCGAGATCGTCGTCAAGCGGAATGCCCGCTGCCGGTACACGACGATCCAGAACTGGTCGAACAACGTGTACAACCTCGTCACCAAGCGGGCGATGGCGTACGGCGATTCGCTGATGGAGTGGATCGACGGCAACCTCGGCTCGAAGCTGACGATGAAGTACCCGGCCATCTACCTGATGGAACCAGGCGCTCGGGGTGAGACGCTGTCGATCGCCTTCGCCGGGGATGGCCAGCACCAGGACGCCGGGGCCAAGATGGTCCACTGTGCCCCCAACACCAGCAGCCGCATCATCTCGAAATCGATCAGTAAGAATGGCGGCCAGGCCAGCTACCGCGGGCTGGTCAAGGTCCTCAAGGGGGCCCACGGCTGCAAGAGCAACGTGGTCTGCGACGCCCTGATCCTTGACCCCGAAAGCCGCAGTGACACCTACCCGTACATCGAGATCGATGAACAGGATGTCGCCATCGAACACGAAGCCAGCGTCTCCAAAATCGCCGAAGATCAACTGCTCTATCTGATGAGTCGCGGTCTGACCGAAGCGGAGGCCAGCGCGATGATCGTAACTGGCTTCATTGAGCCGCTGGTGAAGGAACTCCCGATGGAGTACGCCGTCGAGATGAACCGGTTGATTGAACTGCAAATGGAAGGGTCGGTGGGGTAGGAAAGCTGTCAGCATTCAGCCCGAGACTGAAGGAGACAACATGGCAACAGTCGCACTTCCCAAGACGATGTCGGTCGAGGAGTTCCTCGCATTATCGTGGGATACCAACACTCGATGCGTACGTCCTCATCAGTCAGACTCAGCCTCACGCGGAATGTTACTCACGGTCGACTGAGTTGGGTGGCTGGCAGTTGAGTGAGGCTCACGGGACGAACTCCACCATTCACATTCCACGGATCGATTTCGATCTTCCGTTGGCAGACCTGTATGACGGAGTCGAGTTCCCACCCACAGAGGCTCTGCGATGAGCGGTATACCCGACTTCCAATCGATTATATTGCCGTACCTCCATGAACTATCTCATGGGCGCGAAGTGCCCGTCGATGAAGTTCGACGAGCGATGGCGGACCATTTCTCGTTGACTCCAGAGCAGCGAGAAGTGACTCACCCTGGCGGTTTTCGGACTGTATTCGGGACACGAGTCGCTTGGGCGAAGGCCAACCTCACTAGAGCCGGGCTGATTCTCAATCCATCACCTGGACGAGTGATGATCTCCGAAAGAGGTCAAGCCGTTCTGGCCGAGAATCCAGCGAGCCTCAGTGTGGTCTACCTCAATCGATTACGCGAGTGTCAACAAGAGTCGCAGGGTGGGGCGACGATTGACCTGAATGGATTTACCAACTCGATTTTGGAAACTCCTTCAGAGCTGATTGAGAGATCCCATGAAGCGATCCGCCAAGCGACAATGGAGGAACTGCTGATACGCCTCAAGGGGAACTCACCGGCCTTCTTCGAAAGAGCCGTTGTCCGTCTATTGGCAGCGATGGGATACGGAATCTCGGGGGATGCGTCCGTCACGGGGGCCTCACATGATGGTGGGATTGACGGTATCATCCGCGAGGACAAGCTCGGATTGGACATCGTGTGTGTTCAGGCCAAGCGATGGGAAGGGACTGTGGGACGTCCGGTGGTTCAGCAGTTCGTGGGCAGCATGGATGTCGAACGCTCTCGCAAAGGGGTCATCATCACGACCTCCACATTCAGTCGAGAGGCCATCGATTACATCAATCGCATCGAAGGCAAGAAGGTCGTCTTAATCGATGGCCCGCGACTGGCAGAACTCATGGTCGAGTACAATGTGGGCGTCATCGTCACCAAGGTCTACGAAATCAAAGACATCTCGAATGACTTCTTCGATGAGGAAGAAGGATAGCGGTAGGGGACAATCTCCCTTTTCGCCCACACACCGATCACCCCGACTCAGCTAGAAACTCACCCAGCAATGTCCACTGCCACCATGCCCTCCTCGTTCAGCACCACCGGCTTCGAAGCCTTCCTCGAAGCTCGTCATGAGCCAGCGTGGATCACCGCCAAGCGTTCGGCGGCCTTTGAAGCGTATGTCGATTCGCTCTCACGAGAACTCGAGCCCGAGGAGTATCGGCGTCTCGACCTGCGTTCGTTTAAGGCAGACGCCTACTCGCTCCGCCCCACCCCCGCAACGGAGGTCCAGTTCAGCACGCTGATGCAGGACCGGGCGGAGTTCGGCGGTGCGGTCGTACATGTCGATGGCTCGTGTATCCGCTCGTCTCTGAACGAGGACTTGGCGAAGCAGGGCGTCCTCTTCGGCAGCCTCTCCGACCTGCTCGTCTCGCACCGCGAAGTGCTCGAACCACACTTCATGACCAAGGGCGTCAGCCTCACGAAGGACCGGTTCACCGCCTGGCATGCGGCCTTCTGGACCGGCGGCACGGTGCTGTATGTCCCTCGCAACGTCGAGATCACTGCCCCGCTGTATAGCCTCATCGGGCTGCAAGGCGAGAACGTCGCTGACCTGTCGCACACGCTCGTGATCCTCGAAGACGGGGCCAGTGCGACGCTACTCGAAGAGACCGCTTCGGCTGATCCCAAGGCGGGTGGCCTCCACAACGGAGCGGTCGAACTGCTGGTCGGAGCCGGGGCGCGGCTGCGGTATGTCCAGCTACAGAATTGGAATACGAAGGTCCGGCACTTCGCGCATCAGTGCGGACGTGTCGCGCGGGACGGGATGTTGCAATGGACGGCGGGAGCCTTGGGTTCACGGCTGCAGCACATCCACCAGCATGTCCATCTGGATGGTCCGGGAGCCAGCGCCCAAGTCAACGGCGTCACCTTCGCAACCGACCGGCAACTGCTCTCGTACTATACTCAGCAGTCACACAATGCCCCGAACACGACCTCGGACCTGCTCTACAAAGAGGTACTCCGCGATCAGTCCCGCGTCGTCTGGCGTGGCATGATTAAGGTCGAGAAGGAGGCCCAAAAGACCGACGGTTACCAGCGCAGCGACGCTCTGATGCTGAGCCAGGACGCCCGCGCTGACGCCATTCCCGGTCTCGAAATCGAAGCCGACGATGTCCGCTGCACCCACGGAGCCACCACCGGCCGCGTCGACGACGAACAACTCTTCTACGCCATGGCCCGCGGCCTCTCTCGCTACGAGGCGATGCACGTCATCGTCGAAGGATTTTTTGCAGGGGTCTACGACCGCATCCCGGTGGAACTGGTACGGGAGACGCTGGGCCAAGCCGTGCAGCGGAAGCTCGGCATCGGGTTGTAGTCACGCGACCGGCAACCCATTCCCGCCCCCAAGAAGTTCCCCTGACCGGGCTGTTCGCGGCCTGGGGATTACCCACAATAGGGTGATACCATCCGGGAAAGGTGATTGTCATGCGCGGGTTCTGTCTGGAAAGTCCAATGCGGTGCTGGCTGATGGGCTGGCTTGTCAGCAGCTGGCTGGCTGGCAATGTCCTGGCGCAGTCGGCGACACCTCCCGAGGCAGCGGATCAATCAGCCGCCGCGTTTTCGGGTGAGGTTCCTTCGATCACGCCGACATATGAGATTCAGCCCGATCAACGTCGGGTCTGGGATCCGGATCGTGTCGAAGATTTTTCACTGATCGACCAGACCGGTCAGCCGGTGACTCTGGCCGACCTCAAGGGGCGTCCCTGGGTTGCCAGTTTCATTTTTACCCGCTGCGTGACGCAGTGCCCGATGATGTGCAAGCACATCAAGGAGCTGATTGACGACCTGAACCGTAACCGTTCGGAACCCCACCCGGTCCGATTTGTGACGATCACCATCGACCCGGCGCATGACACCCTGGAACTGATTCAGGAGCAGGCCAAAATATTCGGGGCGAACCCCGATCAATGGCTGTTCCTGACCGGCGAGAAAGAGGCGATTTATGAACTGATTCGCCACGGGTTCAAGGTATCGGCCTGGGAGCAATTCAACGCCGGGGCCGGGATGGAGTTCGCCCATGACATGCATCTGTTACATGTCGATGAAGAGGGCCACATTCGCGGACGATATGAAAGCCTCGACCAGACAGAGCTGGTGACCCTTCGCCGCGTGCTGCAAGGCGAAATCCCGACCCCCCGCCGACATCAGCCCGCCAGCATCGAAAAACAGCAGGCGGAAGCCCATCTGGCCGCTCCCGGTCGGGTGGATCCGTTGTCGAAATTACCCTCTTGGGCTCAGCGGTTGCCAGCGACCAACGCAGCCCTGAATGCACTGGCCACTCTGTTGCTGCTCAATGGTTTCTTTGCGATCAAGGCGAAGCGGCCCAAGCTGCACAAAATGCTGATGCTGTATGCCTTTGCGACATCGGTAGTCTTTTTGGGGTGTTATCTGAGCTATCACTGGGCTCTGCATACCTACACGGGAGAGCACGGAAAGAAGTTCGTAGGAGGTCCAAGGATTACCCAAGTCTACTATGCGATCCTGATTTCGCATGTGATTTTGGCTGCCGCCGTTCCCGTTTTGGCGTCGATGACCATTTGGAAGGGTTTGCACGAGCAGTGGGAGAGCCACCGCCGCTGGGCCCGGGTGACATTTCCAATCTGGCTCTACGTCTCGATTACGGGTGTCGTGATCTACGGGATGTTGTATCATTGGAATGTGGGTTAAGCGGCCCGCTCTCCCACGTACCGGAAACCGACCATGAAACGCATTGTTGCCGCCTCATTGCTCGCCGCCGGGCTCTGGGCCTCGTTACCCTGTCTCGCTGAGGCCTGCCCCCTCTGCAAGTACGCCAATGAGTCCGAGCAGGCCGACGAAAAGGCCAATCTCCGGCCCCGGGCGTATATGTACAGCATCCTGTTCATGCTCTCGATGCCGGCAACGATTTTCACCGCATTCGGCGTGGGGTTCTACCGCATGAGCCGCAAGGCTCAGGCCGAGTCTTCCGCCCTGCCGATCAGCGACTGATCCATTGTCTGATTTCACCGATCCATCACGTCACTCCTGCTATTACTATGAAAATTGCTGGCGTTCAGATGGATATCACCCTCCGCGATAACGCGGGGAATGTATCGCGGATGATAGACCATCTGAGCGTCACCGCTCGTGACGGCGTCGGGCTGACGATTTTTCCAGAATGTGCTGTACCCGGCTACTGCTTCAGTTCCCTGCAGGAAGCTCTTCCTTACGCTGAGTCCATGGATGGGCGATCGGTGGGCCAGATGGCTGCCGCCTGCCGCGAATTGAACACGCACGCGGTCTTCGGCATGCTGGAGCGGGATGGTGACCGGGTATTCAATGTCGCCGTCCTGGCAGGCCCGCGTGGCGTCGAGGCTGTTTATCGCAAGGTTCACCTGCCGTACCTGGGAATTGACATGTTCACGACCCCCGGCGACCGACCGTTCGCCGTGCATGAGGTCAATGGACTGCGGATTGGCATGTTGATCTGTTACGACGCCGCGTTTCCCGAAGCGGCCCGCAGTCTGGCCCTGCTCGGGGCGGATCTGATTGTTCTTCCCACCAATTGGCCACCGGGTGCGGAACTGATGGCCAGTTGCTCGATTCCCTGTCGGGCCATGGAGAATCAGGTGTACTTCGCCGCAGTGAATCGCGTTGGCGAAGAGCAGGGATTCACGTTTATTGGTGAGAGCAGCCTGTGTGCGCCTCATGGTCAGGTGCTCGCCAGAGCCTCCGGTTCCAGCGCTGCGGTGATCACTGCCGAGGTCGATCCGCTCCGCTCCCGGCAAAAGCGAATCGTCCGTGTACCGGATAAGCATATTATCGATCGCATGGCCGACCGGCGGCCTGAGATGTACGGGTTGCTCGTCGAGCCTCATCACCTGTCCTCGCCCCGGGTTGACTACCAGGGACAACCGTAACCCCAGCTTCCTCCTGGGCACGATGGCTGCTAGTTTGCGACTGTCATTGCTCTTCCTGTGTGCCCACTGATTCGTGAACCCCGTGACTGCTTTTCCCGTTCTCTCGATTGCCTGGCTGTCATCGTGGCTGGGCCGCAGGCGGTGGTGGCTGTGCTTGGCGGGAGTTCTCATCACCGCTCTCCTCTGGGGGCCCGCCCGGCGACTTCAGCTCGATGAATCGATCGAGTCGTTCTTCGCCCCCACGGATCCGCTGATCAAGAACTATCTCTCCAGCCGCGAGACCTTTGGCGGGGACGAGTTTGTTCTCGTCGCCTACCAGGTCGAGGCTCCATCGGATCAGCCCAACCGCGATAATCCGACGCACAACATTCACCTGAATGCGATGGAGACGTTTGCCGATCAGTTGAGCCAGATACCCGGCGTCAACGCGGAAAGCACACAGCATCTGAAGAAGATCTTTCGCCCAGCCGGGTTCAAACTTCCCGAAGCTTTCTCGGGGTACATCACCCGCCGCTTATTGGACAGCGGGCTGCGGGAGCAGGCTGAGGGGATCTTGCTGGGCAGTGACAATCGGACGGTGGCCATCGTCCTGCGACTGATCCCTGAGGGGCAAACTTCCGTTCCCCGTCGGGAGACCATCCGCCAGATCCGCGAGGTGGCCGCGACCCACAGGCAATCCACCGTAATCGGTGGTGAACCCGTTCAGGTTCACGACATGTTTCGGTATGTCGAGCATGACAGTCTCGTCATGGGGGTGGCTTCAACGCTGCTGTTGGCTGTGATCATCGTCATAATGTTCCGCAGCCTCCGCTGGACGCTCCTGCCCCTGCTGGTCGTGCAACCGGCCCTGCTCTGGACCTGTGGGATTCTGGCCATTTTCGGGGGCCGCCTCAGCATGGTGAGTTCCATGTTGACCTCCCTGACAACGATCATCGGGGTCACGGTGGTGATGCACGCGGCTGTGATGTACCGCGAAGCCCGTCTGGCACTCGACCGCCAGGCCGCCTTTGCCCGCGTCATGCATCAGCTGTCCCGCCCGATCTTTTGGAGCCTGGTGACCACGGCGATCGGCTTTGGGTCATTGATGACCAGTTCCATCTCGCCGGTTCGCAGCTTTGGCCTGATGATGTTGCTTTCGACAGGGCTGATTGCGGTCACCGGTCTGATGTTTCTTCCCGCAGGAATCCTGGTCGGTCGGCGGGACGCTGACCCCCATGCAGGGGGAAGTGCGGAACAGGGGACCATGCGCGGGCTACAGTGGCTCTTCAATGCGGTGGTTCACCACCGGGGCAAGATGCTGGCGGGGCTGGCGTTACTCACGGCTCTCGCGACCTGGGGGTTGCGGTACGTACAGGTCGAGACCGACTTCAGCCGCAACTTTCGCGAA
>QWPB01000015.1 GCA_003671275.1 Planctomycetota bacterium
CTTTCGCGGCCGGGGAGGCCGCCGCAGGCGGAACCGTCCCGCCCGTCACAACCGGTGTCGTCGTCATGTTCAGAGCCTTTCCAAGACCCGCCTCGCGGGGCATCAGGGGTTAGACTCTCATACCACATGGATCAGAAAACGGGGAGCAGGCCAAGACCACATCTGCACAAAAAACGGGACACCGACTCAACTCGGTCAAGACCTCGCGGATTATTTTCAGTATCGGTCCGATGTGTTGACTCAATACGTCCAGAAGCAATTGATGAATCTTGACGAGGCCGCGCGCCTGTATGCCTCCGTTCGGAAAAGCACGAGGTCCCAACTCACGGTTGTGATGAACAAGCAGAAGGGTGAGAAGAAGACACCGGCCTACCTGACGAATATCGTACGAATGCTGATCGACGCTCAACTCAAGGGACAAGCTTGCGACTTCGACCCACGGGAATTGACCACTTTCACCCAGAATGGAATACCAGTTCAAACGCTAGCCCGATGGATCGACGGTGCATTTCCTTCGACCGTCAACCCACTCGCGGTTTGGGAGATCAAAGAGTACTACCACACGACATCGTTCGGTAGTCGCGTCGCAGATGGTGTCTACGAAACACTTTTGGACGGCATGGAACTTCAGAATCTGCGGCACGAGTTTGGCATCAAGTGTCGGCACTATCTGATCGTTGACGCCAAGTATACTTGGTGGGAATGCGGTCGATCGTATTTGTGCCGAATCATCGACATGCTCCATATGGGGTATGTGGACGAAGTACTCTTTGGTCGCGAAGTTGTCACGCGCCTCCCCGAACTGGTCAAAGAGTGGCAGCAAGACGCTTGAAACTCGTTCCCAAGCTCCTTGGCTTGGGAACGCCTCTCCTCGAAGCTCTGCTTCGCCGAGCAATCCACGTCTGCCGTTCCGGTGCAGTTGGCTCCTCCGGCAGGGAAGCGGAGCTTCGGGGAGATGCAGTCCCAAACCGGAGTTTGGGACTGAGTTCCATCGGTCCGCCAACACCGAAAGCGGCACGGCGTGAGCCTGCCGAGTGGGGATCGGTCTCTGGGGACTCAATGCCCGTCAAGAAGACTCGGCAGGCTCACGCCACGCCGCTTCTGGGAACGCGACCGGCTTGCCAAGTTTGAATTTTCGAAACTCGTTCCCAAGCTCCCTAGCTTTGGAAAGCATCTCCTCGAAGCTCTGCTTCGCCGAGCCACCCACGCCTGCCGTCCCAACGCAGTTGGCTCCTCCGGCAGCGAAGCGGAGCTTCGGGGATATGCAGTCCCAAACCGGAGTTTGGGACTGAGTTCCAACGAGAAAGTTGGTCATCTGTTCGGATGCTGATGGCATGATTCGGATCTCCGGTCTAGTCAATCCTGACGGCATGTGATAGTCCGTAAACGGTTGTATTGATCCGTCGAGAATCCACTTGGCTGGGTGGCACAGGTTGCCGCTTTGGGCTACCTGTGTGCCTTGGCACAAGAGGCTACCCGGAGAACGTCCGTCCCGCAACCTCTTCCGGCTTGCGCCGCCCCGGTAGATTCCCAAGCGAGTCAACCAGGGGCATCCCGCCAGCCTCCGAGTACTGCGCTGCATACTCCGGCGGTATCACTCATCGCCGCCCGCCATCCTTGAATCGGGCGGTCCTCCCTTCCATTCGCGGAAGAGCCCTCACTCCACAAACTCCAGCCAGCCGAACCGCTCGGGGGCGTGAAACGTGCCGCGCAGGGTTGGGGAGAAGGCCAGCCCCGCTCGATCGTGACGGTCATGCCGAAAGAAGTTGGCTCGCCAGGCATCGCCCGTTTGCGGGCCATTGCCGCCCATTGCTGACCAGGGGATACGGACCTCCACACGCCACACCTTGGCTATGTCATCCACGACCACGGCAGACTCGGCACCGCTCTGCCAGGCAAAGTCTTTCTTGCCGGGCAGTTCGACATCCAGGTCGAGCTGTTCTCCCGTCGGAGCCCACTCGTATTCGGTGTACCGGTTCGGATGTTCGTGGTCGGAAGCAATGAATGCCTCGACCACATCGTTGTCCCACAGACCGACCCGCTCCGCCGATTGCGGGGGCGAAAAGACACTGAGCTGCGAATACGGCGACTCGTAGGACAGGTAAAGGTATTGGTCCGACCAGAGCGCCCGCACCGGGGTACTCAGGTGCGGCTTGGCGGAACTGTTGTGCGACTGATACTCCAGGCGGGCGGGCTGACATTGGGCCCATTCGGGCTCATTCAATATCCCGTCGGGAACAAAGTCACGGGACAGGCGGCGGGCCTGGACCACAGGGAGCGGCAGTGATCGGGCCAACAGCTTGCGGGCATTGTCAAAGTAGATCTTTCGGCAGACTTCGTGGGGCAGATCGATGCTGCTGATCGTCCAGTTTCCCTGAATCGGAGTCATGTGCGGCCAGTCCCGATCCGCCGTCTCGAACCACCGCCAGCACTTGTTGTAAAACGTGACGGCATCCTGATCGGTCGGCTGATCGGCATCCCCTCCCGAACCGAGGATCAGTTTGCCGTAGACCATGAAATCGGTCGCAAACAGAATGCGGTCCTGATGCCGGGTGAGCAAGTCGCGAACCTTTGCCGGATCATGGCGACCGACCTCGGGAATGCGGGCCGCCATGTCGGCCATCATGTTCGGTCGACGGGTCAGGGCAGCATCTACCCACTCCAGATCTTCGGGATTGTTGGCGAAATGCACACCGACAAACGTCGTCTGCGGATGCCGGGCCATCACGCGGTCGAGTGCCTCCAATAGCTCCATCCGAGGCGGGTACTTCGACGGATCACCGAACCACCAGCTCTGATGATCCTTGAGTTCGGTCCAGCGTTCGTTCTGGTCATTGTACGGCAGCCAGAACGCTCGGGGGTCGCCGACATGAATCGAAACCGGCATCCCCAGCTTGCCACATTGAGCCCAGACGGAGTCCAGCTTGGGGTCGTCGATCTTGATCAGCGTCCCGGACTTGTCGCGCAGGAACAGTCCCAACCGCTTGAACTCTTTCAGCCCGACAGCCCCCATCCGATGTCCGTCGACCACCTGCTGTGCCGCCTTGTCGCTCCACTCCGGCTCATCCCATCCTGAGTAGTCGATCAACATCGAATGGATGAACCGACCGGGCGCCGCCTTGTCTCCGACCAGCTTCACGGCCTCGAATCCAGAGAGTTCCCCCTCCTTGTGGCTGGACGTTCCAGCCCCCAGGTTGACGCCGAGTCCGATGCCCGCCTGATCCATGATGCCGACCGCACGCTGGAAACGATGGGGGCGTCCCTCAATATGCTGATGCAGGTCGATGATCCGGCGTTCCTGGCGCCAGACCTCCGGTGAGAGTGCGGCCTCCCGAGGGGAGGGCAGGGCGACCGGAGAATCCGCGGCGATGCCCACGCTCGATTCAATCCCCCCCAGCACGATCCAAAACAACAGCGGAAAAGCAATTCGAGGAGACATGGCAAACTCTTTCGCCGGGAGACCGGTCTGTGAACTCGGGACGGAGGGCCCCTGAAGACTCAAGGCGATGACCCGATCACGAGCCACGCTACTTGTTGGGCAGTTGGATGATGCCATTCCAGCCCGGGGGGGGGGTTCGGTTGTGCTGCGCAATGCGCAGGGTGAGAAAGTCCTGGGCCTGGTCGGCATCGGGCATACCGTGTAGACAACGGTACGCCTCGGCCCATCGGCCCGCCGTGAATGCGTCAACACCTTGTTCGTAGCGAGTGATATGCTCGTTCGTCAGTTCCGGGAACTCGGCCACCGGCGGCAGCAATTCACTGACCTGTAGCGTGGTCTCCATGCCATACGGCTGAACCGTTCCCAGCCGTCGCGTGCGGCCTTCGTCATGCGACAACCGAGTCCGGGCCAGATGCGCGGTCGCCTCGTCCAGCAGGATGGGAACACGCAGCTGTTTCGTCATCGTCTCCAGCCGCGCTGCCAGGTTGACCACGGGGCCAAACACGGTGACGGTCACGCGATCACTGGTCCCAATCTTGCCCGCGACGGCGCGACCATGGGCGATCCCGATCCCCATCTCAAAGTCGTTCAATGGGTGATGCGGCGTTTCGCGAGCCTTTCGAAATGCCCGACGAATGGCCAATGCCGCTCGGCAGGCGTTGAGCGGTGCCTCTTCGCTGGAGAACGGCCACCCCCAAAAACCGAGCGAGGCATCTCCCAGAAAATCGCCGGTCACCCCCCCATGTTGCAGAATGCTCTGGGTCATGATCTCCAGGGCCCCACTGACGCGATTCAGCAGCCCGGGCAGGTCTCCGGAGGACTCCTCGGAACGCTGGCTGAACCCCCGTAGATCGCAAAACAGCACGGTGACATCACATTCACGGGGCTCAAGATCCGCCGCCAGTGACTCGCGATCACCCGCGCGCTCCAGTGCGGTCAGGATCGGCGGCGATAGAAACTGTCGCAGCACCGACAAGTCGCCTTCCATGCGGTTTTGCCGCTCGACCGAGCCCAACAGTTCGGCCAGCAGTTCGATGAATTTGATATCGGCCTGTAACGCTGAACGACCGGTCGTTCCCGTGTTCACCGGTGACTGTCCCGCCACATAGACTCCCCAGCGGCGACCACGCCCTCCCCGGACGGGAGTGCAGAACGCCCAATCGAATTCGGCGGACACCGTGTAGTCGACCTGCGTCTCCTGGTTGATCGTTGAGGGGTCCCAGAGATGCAGGGTGGTCTGTCGGCGATTCAGCGCATCGTTCACCAGACGTCGACTGGGACGAAATGCTCCGGCGGTCTCCCGCCGACGCTCCCAGCTGCGCAGTCGCATCGTCCCATCATCATCCAGCGCAATGATGGCAGCGGCCTCTGCCGAACGAACGCCCGTCAGAATCAGACTGACCAGCCGACCATCGCGCTCCATTTCGCCATGCACGCTGTCGAAGACCTCCGATAGCTTGGCCAGGACATCGATCCGCCGATCGGGGTCTTCATAACGGACATTCTGCAGCTGTTGTCGCGTGACAACGACTTCTTCAACGGGGTGATCCGCCCCACTGGAGTCATCCGTATCCGCATGGGCCAGGATGAAACGGGTCCGACCAATCACAAAGCTTTCGCCGCCAGCCATCCGAATCGAGCGAACCGGTTCGCCGCGATGGAAGACGGCATTGGTGGAGTTCGCTGCCACCTCGACTTCGATTTCGCGATCGCGAGTCCGCAGCAAACAATGCACTCGCGAAATGGCAGGCTCCCAGGGCACGGGCAGTTCGATCTCGGAACTGCGGCCCAGCCGGTACTCGCGATCCGCAATCAAGGCTTGCCGCCAGCGCTGCCGAGGGTCGGGACCTTCTGCGATCAGTTGGAGCATGAAAGTGACCTGCGACGCATCACCCGTATCGCAGCGCACGACCAATCGGTGCCACGGTCCGCGTCACCCGCAGTCTACTCGGAACGAGGCCGCAGCGTCACTTCCAACGGCTTGCCACGGTGCTCCCGAAAAGAACTACAGCACGCGCGTGGGGTTCGGTCGTCCAGATTCTCCCAACCGCGGCTCCGACTGCCACGTGACTTCTTCCTCGTCCCCCGCCAGTACCGGGGAACAACCGGATCCGTCATGCAGAACGTAAATTCCGTCGGTTTCCAGCATGAAGAACTGCCGAAACCAGACCATCTGGACCACGCGATCCGTGGGGCGGTAAAGTCGAACTTCAATCCCCTGCTCAAACCAGTCAAACAGCATCCCAAAAAAGCCGCTCGGGATGTACTTCACACAACGCATGTCGATACCAATAGACCCCACCCCCTCCTTGCGAATCATGCCGATCAAAGTGTCGCGGATCAAAGAGAGGTCCGCCCCATCCCAAATTTCCATGTCACCAATATCAATAATCGTGGCCCTGTCGTCCTGAGTGACTGACAAGCCATGGGTGTATTTGCGTTCTGCCATGATCGAGACTCGGCTGTAAGAAACCAGAGAAAGAGGCGTTCCATATCCCAAGGCATCTGGCAGGCCAAAGGTGTTTCACCTTCTTGACATGCCACGACAAAAACGCCGCATCACATGAATTTAAAGCAACTTACAAAAACAAACAGCATCTCCTCCTGGCTCGTCGGCATACGGCCACACGTGGTCATTTCGCCACATTCTGACGGAGTCTTGTGGCCTCTGGGAAACAATCCCTGTCGGCGTTCGGGCCCATTCGGAAATCTCGACAACTCCGTTATCCTCACTAAAAGGCCGCCCACATATCAGTCTTCACGAATCTGACACATTGACATTCCGAGAGGGTTTGCCTCTAATTCGATGCCCGATGGTGTGGTGTAGGGATCAACGCACATCGAGATGACTGCTCCCGGACGAAACGATTCGGGTGGGTCGCACCTTCGGCTCTCAGAGGACTGTCTGGAGACACTCATGAAGAAGATCGCTGTTTTCGTTGCTGTGGCCGCTGTCGCTGGCCTGTTCGCTTCTCAGGCTCATGCTCGCCCGGATTACGTCAAGGGGCTGAAGAAGGCCTACGCCAGCAACACCGCCATCGGCGAAAAGAACTGTGGCGTCTGCCACGGTGAAGGCGGCAAGAACAAGAAAGTCGTCAACGCCTACGGCAAGGCCTTGGGCGAAGCCCTCGGTGCCAAGATGGTGAAGGACGAAGAGAAGATCGCTGGCGCCATCAAGAAGGCTGGCGAAGGCAAAGAAGGCGAAAAGACCTATGACGAGATCCTCAAGGGCGGTGGTCTGCCCAAGGCTGCTGAGTAGTTGACACTCTCCACTCCAGCTGAACACCGTGTCAGCGGAGATGTCGTCAGCGAAGACAACACTCAAAGGCCGTCCAGTCATGGACGGCCTTTGTCATTTCCCGTCGATTGCGATTCGCGGAATACGGAGAATTGCAGTCCCAATCGTACTGCTTGACGGGGGCCGGAAAAAATCGCCCCTCGGAAATGGTGAAAGGCCAGCTCCGCTTCCGGAACCGGCCCTTCAGTGCCCCCACAAGGACTCGAACCTTGAACCTAATGATTAAGAGTCATTTGCTCTACCAATTGAGCTATAGGGGCTAACGAGGGGAAGATTTTAATCGCTGCTTTTTCCATGGGCAAGTGTCCTGACCCGGATTCGCAAACACCTTCGAAAAAACTTCTCTTCCCGTGA
>QWPB01000004.1 GCA_003671275.1 Planctomycetota bacterium
CGATTGCCGGGGGAACTGCTGGAGACGGGATTGATTACAAGTGGCCAGCCGATACCACGGTGACGTTTGCCCCCGGTGAGACGCGAAAGATACTCTCGTGGGGCATTCAGGACGATCGGCTGGATGAAACCAATGAAACAATCCGGCTCAAACTGACTTCCGCTCAGGCCACGATTGGCAAGAGCGGCACGGTGACCGCCCGAATTCTGGACAATGATTTCGCTCCCACGGTCTCATTTACTGTCAGAGATTCCAGTGCCGCTGAGTCCGATACTTTGCCTGGAACTGTCGTCGTCAATCTGTCCGAGGCATCCGGGCAGCGGGTTACGGTCAGATACGCTGTGTCCACGACGGGAACCACGGCATCGTCCAAATCGGACTATGCACTTTCCAGTGGGACATTGACCTTCCTGCCCGGAGAGACCCGCAAGGCGATCCCATTGCTTCTGAGAAATGATTTGATCCGCGAAAGGCCTGAGCAGCTGCAAATCGTACTCTCATCACCGACAGGAGCCACGCTGGGGATCATCCGGTCGCACCTGTTCACGATTTTCGATGATGACGGGATCTGATGCGGGCGTAAGAGCAGTTCCAGCCTGTTATGCAACAGGCCCCGCCCCTCTCGCCACTGTGGAGTCCTCTCGCCATGAGTCGGGTTGTTGTGGGGAGGAGCGAGCAGAGGACCACCACGGCCTACTTTTTGAGCGCACGCACCATTTCAGCGATTTCCCGGTGGGACGCGTGAATCTGAAGCTGCCGGGTTCTACAATACGCGATTCCCCGCATCGCGGGGTCGGTGAGATCAGATCTCGCCTTCGGAACCAGTCGACCTGAGCGCGGGCCGGCTGGTTCATCTGCTTTCGAGAGAGTTTCGAGGGCGTCAGACGAAGGCGGGCACGGAAGGTTCGGTGAGGCGATGTCCCCCCAGTCCCCTGTTGCCAATGCGATGTGTGTCCAGGATGAGAAGATTCTGGTCCTCGACTTTGGTTCCCAGACCGCCCAGCTGATTGCTCGGCGGGTCCGCGAGCAGAACGTGTTCTGCCAGATGGTCCGGCACGATCTGTCGGCGGATCGGATTCGCGAGATCGCCCCCAAAGCCCTGATCCTCAGTGGCGGCCCAGCCAGCGTCTACGAGAAGGGCTCGCCACATCCCGATCCGCGAATCTTTGATCTGGGGATTCCGATCCTCGGGATCTGCTACGGGATGCAAGCCACGTGTCACGCCTTGGGCAGCAAGGTTCAGCCCGGCGAGTCGCGCGAGTTTGGGCACAAAACCTGCCATTCCGAAACGACCGATCCGTTCTTTGCCGATGTGCCGACCGACTCGACGGTCTGGATGAGCCACGGGGATCAGGTTCAAGACCTCGACCGCGACTTCATCTCCCTCGCATCAACCGACACCTGCCCGCATGCCGCCATCCGGCACAAGACCCGCCCGATCTATGGGCTGCAGTTCCATCCTGAAGTGACGCACAGCGAGTGCGGGCCCCAGCTGATCGCCAACTTCGTTAAGAAGATTGCGAAGTGTGAAGGCCGCTGGTCGATGGCCAGCTTCATCGAGGAGCAGGTCACCCAGATCCGTCAGCGCGTCGGCCACCGCCGCGTGATTTGCGGCTTGTCCGGCGGGGTCGATTCGTCGGTGACCGCTGCCCTGTTGTTCAAGGCGATTGGCTCGCAACTCTCGTGCATCTTTGTGGACAATGGACTGCTGCGGAAGGGCGAGTCGGATCAGGTCCGTGACCAGTTTGGCGACCACTTTAAGACGGACCTGCACGTGGTCGATGCTTCGAAACAGTTCCTCGGCGAGCTGGCTGGAGTCGCGGACCCTCAGCAGAAGCGGAAGATCATTGGCCGCGTCTTCATCGAGGTGTTCCGCCACGAAGCCAAGTCGATCCAGGACGCTGATTTCCTGGCCCAGGGCACTCTCTATCCCGATGTAATCGAGTCCGGGGCCAACCCCGATGGTCCCGCCGCCACGATCAAGTCGCACCACAACGTGGGCGGGCTGCCTGCGGAACTCGGGTTCGAGCTGATTGAACCGCTGCGGGATCTGTTCAAGGACGAGGTCCGCCGTCTGGGGCTGGAGCTGGGCCTGCCGGAGCATCTAATCTGGCGGCATCCGTTCCCCGGTCCGGGGCTGGCTGTGCGGTGCCTGGGAGCGGTGTCGGAGCCACGGCTGAATGTGCTGCGGGAAGCCGATGCCGTGTTTCTCGACGAACTCGAAAAGGCCGGTCTGTATCGCCAGGTCCAGCAGGCGTTTGCCGTACTGCTCCCGTTACAAACCGTCGGTGTGATGGGCGACGGGCGGACCTACGAAGACGTGATCGCCATTCGCTCGGTTAACACCGACAACTTCATGACCGCTGACTGGTCCCGGCTGCCATACGATCTGCTGCAAAAGATCTCGTCACGGATCACCAACAGCGTTCGCGGCGTGAACCGCGTTGTTTATGACATCAGCTCGAAGCCCCCCAGCACGATCGAGTGGGAGTAGCGGACGGGCTGTCTGTGTGCGATTCTGAGCGACCCTGTTTTTAAGCGCCCCTATACGGACAGGGGCAGCTTTCAGGCTCTGTTCGTCCGTCGTTTTTCGCAGTGCATCCGGGGTGATCGTCACGCGCTGTGTGCTGGTGCTGCGGCTCGATTCATTGAACCAGAAATGGGCCCGCATAGACCCCACTGCCCCAATCCGCAGTGGGGCTGTTGTCTGTTTCCAGTCGAAAGCTGCGATAGGGGGCGGGTTGAAATTTGACATACTGGATCAACTTGTCGAAGTTGACCTCCGTGATGACTGCTCCGACCCATCCCACGATCACAAAATCAGTGGGTGTTTGCAGAAGATCTTCGACCGTACTGATTGCTCCGGGAATCGTCGCGTACAGGAAAAGGATTCTGGGCTTCCCAATGCTGTCACTCAATTCCTCCTTGATCTCCTTCGGGAAATAGTACTCCCCGGGAACCATGAAGGGCGTTTGAAGGTTGCCCCCTTCGCGTCCGTTGAGTTCATTGATTCCCGAGACATCCTGATAGTCCAAGCCAGAGACAATTTGTCGTTCGATACGGGCAAGATTCAATTTGTAGGCGGGGCTGTTTCGTTGTCCCAGGTCGATCAGAACCATGTTTCCCGGTATGTATTTGATCCCGGTTAACGGGGAGAGCAGCGAGGTTGCAGCAAGCACCCGTTCAAATTGATGGGGAAAAAAGATGCTTTCCCAGACGCGGTCTGCCCCTGAACTGATCGATTCTTGTCGGGGATGCCAGGATTGCCGGTCCATGATCATCAGGGGATTGCCATTCAAATCGACGGGACATCCCACCGGGTCCAGAAACCGGTCCCCGATTCCCAGGTCGATCAGGTCCAGCAGATTGCTGTTATCCAGATGTGAAGCCAGCGCATCGACCTTCAATTGATTGGTGATGTTGTTGCCGAGTCGCAGTGCGGTCCAGACTGTCGCATCCACGGCAAACGGAAGGATCTCGGCTCCTTCGCCGATACCGGTGGCTGGGAAGAATGCCGCTGTGGATTTTCTATTGAGATTGGCGGATTCACGTCCGGCGATGCGGGCGAATGAGAGCGAGACGGAACTGTTGGCGAGGTCGTCACGTCGGACCGTCACAGAAACCGCATTGGGTGGGCGGGATGTGCTGGATTCCGGGCTGGTCGTCCAGCCGCCGTTCTCGGAATCAAAGTCCGAATACAGGAATTGAATATCCGAGTCTACGGTGTTGAGTACGGTGCCGGGGTTCGCGCCCGGATGCTGGGCCACGACGGCTCTGGCGGTTTGTTCCGCTGCCGTGTGATCCGAGGAGAACGTCGACAGATTCAAACCAGCCATCATGGTATTGACGGCGGAGATGGAGGCCGCATCCGCCGCCTGCTGAAGCTCACCACTCTTTTGGCTAATGACCCCCACGTCGATCACCAGCGCGACGAAGATCAGAACAAAGGAAAGGCAGATCGCGGACTTCACCACAATGAGACCACGTCGAGCCGTGCGGTGAAGATTTGTGGAGGAAGAATTGCGAATCATCATGAGGCCCTTGTCATCGCGATCCCTCGCAAAAAGTGATTCCTGAAAACACCCATCAATTGGAATCTGCGTCTCAGACGCTGGTCAGCCAAGATCGATTAGTTCATTCGTGGGTCATGGAGCACTGGCTCCGGAGGGTGACGCCGCCCAGAAAACGTCCGGGAATATACTTGACGGATTGATAGGGGACCTCGGCTTTGATGGTCACCAGATCACCGGGTTTGGCGTTTTCCAGCAGGTTCAAAGCGTCCGGGTTGTCGATCTGAATGGTGACGGCAATGGATGGATCGCTGGGATGCACCAACGAGTTCAAACTTGATACCGCCCCGTCGCGAATGGCGTCCGTCGATTCGCCGCGAATGATGGCTTTCCGGCAATACTGCCGGGTGGCTGAAGTTAGCATTTGGGAAACCGAGAGCGCCCGACTGAACTCGATGATCCCCATGATAAGAAGCAGGAAAACCGGCAAAACAACCGCCAATTCGACGGCGGCGGCTCCAGCCCGGTGATGCCTGGGCGTTACAGCCAGGGCTGGAGAATGTCGTTGCAATCGGATCCAACGAACTTTTCGTATCATGCTGATCACCCCTTTTGCGCTGACATGATTCTCGAATATAGGTCTCAGTCGCACAGAGTGCTTTGAAAAATAGCAACAAATATCACAAAGGTATCTAAGCTATCATTTTCTTAACTCCTTTTGTTTAAGTGAAATGCGTGATTCAATACTGATTGTTCTCGGAAATGAGAACGGGGGGGGGGCAGTGTGCGTGATAAATGTGCACAGGTTGGATTACGCCACATGAGAGACTCTGGGTTATGTAAAACTACATTGATGGGAAGTCTTTAGACGCGTGCAGCCTGCTCGGATCATTCGCTCTTGAATCCATCCATCAACATTTCCATGATGGCTTCGGCGACTCCTTGGACTGGAGGACGTCGAGCGGGCTGTGGCCCTTCATTTCTGTCGGAGATCGGCAATGCGTGTTCTGTTCTGCGGGCTGGTCATGTGGTGGGGGGCTGCCTGTTGCATGGCCGCCGAGGAACCCGTGATCGATTTTCAGGTCGGTGTGGAGTACGCCCATCCGGGAGAGGTCTCCTTGCAGATGAACATGGCCATTCCCAAGTCCTCGGGGCTGGGGCGTCCGGCGGTGCTGTGCATTCACGGCGGCGGATTTCGGGCGGGGAAGCGCGAGGGTTACGATGGCTTGTGCAAGCAACTGGCTGCACGCGGATATGTGGCGGTCACCGCTTCGTACCGTCTGGCTCCGACGCACCCGTTTCCCGCAGCCATTCACGATGTGAAGGCCGCCGTGCGTTTCCTGCGGGCCAATGCCCGAAAGTTCGAGATCGACCCCGATCGAATTGGCGTCGTGGGTGGCTCCGCCGGCGGACATCTGGTGCAGTTCTTGGGGGTGACCGAAGGCGTGCCACAGTTTGAAGGGGACCAGAACCTGGGACATTCCGCCCAAGTGAACTGCGTCGTGAACTACTACGGACCGAGCGATTTTATTCACTCGTACGGTAAGAGCGTGGATGCCCATGAAGTTCTGCCGTTGTGGTTCGGCGGTGATCTGTCGACGCATCGCAAGTTGCACCAGATGGGCAGCCCGCTGAACTGGGCCACGCCGAATGCCGCCCCGACACTGATTATCCACGGGACCGAGGACAAGTATGTAGCGTTTGAACAGGCCGAATGGATGGTGGACCGATTGAACCAGGTCGGCGTCGAGGTGGAACTGCTGAAGCTCGATGGTGCCGGACACGGGTTCAAGGGGGAAGACGCCGCGAAGGCGGAGGCGGCGATGTTCGGTTTTTTTGATAAGCACTTGAAGCCTTGATTCGTTAAGCTGTCATTCGTCCGTTTCCGTTCTCTCTGGCATTGAGTGTTTCATGCGATTGTCTCTCGTTTTGTGGGCGCTGTTATGGTCACTGTCCCTAGGCGTGCAGGCGGAAGAGCCTCCGAAGGGATCGCACCGATTTCTGGGTGCCGACAAGGGGCATGTGACCCTCGTGTCAGCCGATGGTCAGGTCGAGTGGCAGGCTGCCTGTTGGGGCGGTGCCCATGATCTGACGCTGCTGCCGAATGGGAATATCCTGTTTCCGGTCAGCAGTCATGAGATTGTCGAAATGACGCCTGACAAGCAGATTGTCTGGCGATTTGATTCGAAGCCCGAGGCTCCTTACGACGGGCCGATCGAAGTGCATGCCTTTCAGCGTCTGGAGAATGGTCTGACGATGATTGCCGAAAGTGGCAACCGGCGGATTATCGAGGTCGATGCCCACGGGAAGATCCAGAAAAAAATCCCGCTGGTGGTTGACCATCCGCACCCACACCGGGATACCCGCATGGCTCGCAAGCTGCCGAACGGAAACTATCTCGTTTGTCATGAAGCGGACGCGACGGTCCGGGAGTATGACGGGACCGGCAAAGTGGTCTGGAGTCACACGCTCGATCTGGCGGGGCGGCCCCGCGCGGAGGGGCATGGTCCGGAAGGTCACGGGGCTGAGGTTTACGGAGCGATTCGCCTTCCCAGTGGAAACACGCTGATTGCCGCCGGCAATGGAAATCGTGTGTACGAAATCACGTCGGCGGGGAAGACCGTCTGGTCGATCGAGCAGACGGAACTGCCCGGAATCACCTTGGCCTGGGTGACCACACTGCATGCCTTGCCGAACGGAAATATCATCATTGGGAATTGCCATGCGGGGCCGGAAAACCCCCAACTGATCGAAGTCACTCGCGACAAACAGGTCGTGTGGCAGATGAAAAACTTCGATGTGTTCGGGAATGGTCTGGCTGCCGCGCATGTGGTCGATGTGCAGGACATCGTGCGGTAGAGGATATGGCTCAGTAGACCGCCCAGAAATCAGGTATCGGATTTCACCACGGAGACACGGAGACAACCACCGCCATCGCGCCCGCATTCGTGGAACACAACACGCGGCG
>QWPB01000168.1 GCA_003671275.1 Planctomycetota bacterium
TCGAAGCCCCGGGGTGAACCTCCGGGGCTTTTTCGCTGCCTTCCTGCCATTTCTAACTTGGAGAAGCGCCATGACCGTGACCGTCCCGGTGAGGGTCCACGTCTGGCGAGCAGCCTGACTTACCCGCAGCGTTGCCGGGCCACCTCGTAACACAAAATCCCGGCAGCGACGGCAGCATTCAGTGAGCTGACTCGCCCTGTCTGCGGGATCGTCAGAAGCAGGTTGCACAGTCCGAGCATCTCGGCACTGATTCCTCGCCCTTCGTTACCAATCACCAGTCCAACCGGCCCGGTCAGATCGCACTCACGGGGAGCCAGAGTTCCCTTTTCAGAGGCACCATAAAGCCGCATCCCCTGAGCCTGCAGCGACCGGGCGACTGCCCCCAAAGTGGCTGCGCGGGCCAACGGCAAGTGCAGCACCGCCCCGGCGGAACTGCGGACGACCTGCGAATTGACGGGTGACTGCCCCGTCATGCCCACAAAGGCTGCCGCAGCTCCGAGAACCTCGGCAGAGCGGAGGATGGCCCCGAAGTTGAAGGGATCCTGAATTCCATCCAGCAGGACGCACCACCCGTTCTTGGGAATCGCGGCGATCACCTCTTGTGAATCACGGTAAGGAAACTCGGGCATTCGCGCGATCAGCCCCTGGTGATCGGGAGCCCGACAGCGCCGTTCGAGCTCTTCATCGGACCACATCTCCACCGGACAACGTCGCCGGTCCGCCCAACGTCGAATCTCGTTGAGTTCTGGCTCTGACAAATCCCGCGCCACCCCGATCTCCAGGGGATGCCACTGGTCCGCCCGCAACAGTTCTAGAACGGCGTGCCGTCCCCAAAGCCAACACTTCTGATGGTTTCCCATCAGCGAAGAGGACCGGGATCGTTTGCCACCGCCAACCATGACAACCCAGATTACCGGAAAATGAGGGAGAGAATGCCAAGGCCCGGACGGGAACTACTTCCCCAGTTCGACGGACCGGGAAGTGGCTGCGACCACCGCGTTGATCAAGGCGGCCCGCAGCCCCCCCTTCTCCAGTTCGTGCAGCCCGGCAATCGTTGTTCCTCCGGGGCTGGTCACGGCGTCCTTGAGAACGCCGGGGTGTTCCCCTGTTTCCAGCAGCATCCTGGCTGCTCCATACAACGTCTGGGCAGCCAGCTGAGTCGCTATCGCACGAGGCAGCCCCACCCGCACTCCCGCGTCACTGAGGGCCTCGATGATCTGAAACACATAAGCCGGTCCACTACCCGACAATCCCGTGACCGCATCCAACAGGGACTCACTCGTCTCGACGGCCACGCCAACGGCCGAGAACAGCTGCTGAGTCAATTGAGCATCTTCACGGATCGCCAGACCCCCAATGCAAAATGCGGAAGCTCCGGCTTGAACAAGAGCGGGAGTGTTCGGCATCACCCGCACGATCCGCACGTCATCCCGTCCCAACCATTTGAGAATCTTAGCCACGGGCACTCCGGCGGCAATCGAGATCACCAGATGATCCGGGGTCAGCACGGTGGCTGCCTCGCGGAGGGCGGCCTCCATCTGCTGCGGTTTCACCGCTAGAATAATGACGCGACTGGCTTTCAGCACGTCATCATTCGAGGCCGTGGCGATGGCCTTGGTGGCATCGGAAAAGGCCGCTCGGGCGGGTGCATAGACATCACTGGCCCGAAGTGTCTGGGATGTGACCAGTCCCGCCTTGAGAAATCCAATGGCAAGGGCCGTGGCCATCTTGCCCGCACCAATAAAACCTATGGAATACGACATGCACGTTCTTTCACAGGGGGCACACGGACCGGCTGCCGCTGGTCCCGAAGTCAGGAGGTCAGGTCATTCCTCGATGATATCGATGTCTTCCACGTCGAGGACATCGTCGTCCGACAGAGCGTTCTTTCGGGAAACAGGTGAGCTGCGGCGATGGGTTTCCTCGACGGAGAAGTCCACATCCTCTTCGGGCAACGCCACAGGCAGATCCTGACTGAGAAACTTGGGATCGACTCGTCGCGGATGCTTGGCTGCGGGATTGTCGGAAACCGGACGATGGGCGGGTGATGACCGAGACGCGGGTTTTCGCACCGCCTTTTTATCAGCTTTCTTTTCCTGGGCTCGAATTTCGAGCTGGAACGCGATATCACCGATCAGAATCTCATCGCCAGCACCGACGCGACACTCCCCTTTAACCACCTTGCCGTTGACCCGGACGCCGTTCATGCTGCCAAGATCCCGGATCACAAAATGATCATCAATCTGGGCAATGCAACAATGTTTACGAGATACCTTGCGACTGTTGAGCAGGACGACATCACACTCGGGCAACCGTCCAAAAAACAGAATCGGCTTATCGATCGCGATGGGAGCCCCGCCCGCTAACGGAACCAGATGCATCAGATGAACGAGCCCCTTCATGGGTGTTCCTTGATCGAGCAGGGGAGGACAGAGACACAGTATCCTGAGAACTCCCGGCCACTATCAAGGGTATCCACTGACGACAGCTCATCTTCTGGAAACTTCGTGCGATCCGACGGTATCTGGAAGGGGTAGCCGGGAACGGCAGGAATTGTCGGTTTGTGACGATTCTGCCGAAAAAGCCTGCGGTAACGGGGCGAGTTCGTCGATCAATATAGAGCCAGTCTGACGATCGAACGCTTGGGGAAGTGGGGCGATCACCAGAAGGGCCACATCATGCTCAGCGATCGTCCCGGTTCCATCCGGGGACGCAGCTGGTGATTGGCAGGACGGATCACAACGAACGATGGCGACTGTGTCATCGACGAATCGGTGTGACGTCGAGGGAGATTAGGGAGTTCTCAAGATGGCACGGCGGACCCTGTGGGCCTTTGTTTGCCTCGTCGCTGCGACGATGGCGTTGACCGTTTCGGCAAAGCCTGCCGAGGCCGCTCCTCCCGGACAACCCACCAACTGGGGCCGGTTTTATCACTACCCGTACGTCTACTATCCGCACAATCTGCAACCATCAAATGTGACATACGATCACATGTATTACCGGTACCCGGTGTCGCGACAGATTCCGGTGATGCGTACGGACTGGCACAACTTCTACACCATGCCTCATCCGTACCACAAAGGCAATCACTTCGCACTCGACGTGTTCTAAATGCTCACGAGGTTCCGCTGGCCTGACATCCTTTCGAACCCGGATGAGGGAATCAGCGTCGACTCGTGACTGATAAACCACCTCCCCGTGGGGTGGATCTCCGGGGGCGATCCCGAGGTCTGCGCGATGTATCGCGCATTGACCCGAATCAAGCAGCCTACCTCGTTCGGCGGAGGGGGCTGCTTTTTCATTGGTAAAGGACGTGTTGCACAGACGCGGTGTCTGGCCATCGTGGGGTTGACCGATTTGCCAGCCGGCCCGCCGAACTTTCGGACGGACACACGCTCCGAGTGTTCGGGGGTGTATGCATTCGGGAACTGGTGAACCGCCGCTGGCATTTCGTGGTCCGATGGAGATAATACCCAGCCCGGTCTCCCGACCGGTTCGCGAGAGTGGCGAAATTGGCAGACGCGCCAGACTTAGGATCTGGTGGGGCAACCCGTGCAGGTTCGATTCCTGTCTCTCGCAGTCCTCTAACCTGAACTGTTCCGAACCTGAGTGGTGTCATGAACTTCCGCCTGTCTCCTGCTGTTCAGCAACTTCTGCCCTCTGCCACGATCGCCGCTGCGGCGAAGGCAAAAGCGCTGAAGGCCAGCGGGGTCAAGGTGTATGACTTCACCTTGGGTGAACCAGACTTTAATACTCCGGCACATATCCGGGCTGCGGCTGTGGCGGCCATGGATGCGGGGCACACGCATTACACTCCTTCCGGGGGCATTCCGGAACTGAAGAAGGCCATCTGCCAGGCATACGAGCGGGATTACGGCCTGAAGTTCGAGGCCCATCAGATTGTCGTCTCTAATGGGGCCAAGCATGCGATTCACAATGTGATCGCCGCGTTGTGCGGACCCGGCGATGAAGTGATCATCCCGACTCCCTACTGGGTCAGTTACAGCGAACTGGTGAAACTGACCGGAGCGACGCCAGTGCTGGTGCCGACCACCCCCGAGTCGGGCTACGTCTTCTCCCCCGAACAATTCGAGCGGGCCATTACACCGCGAACCCGGCTGCTGATGCTCAACAGCCCGAGCAATCCGACCGGGGCCGTCTACCCGGTGGCGGCACTGGAGGCCCTGGCCCAGGTCGCGGTGAAGCACCAAATCCCAGTCCTCTCCGATGAGATCTACGAGAAGCTGATCTACGACGGAGCCGAGTTTCGCTCGTTCGCCTCGTTCGGGGAAGAGGTCCGGAAGCTCACCATCATCGTCAGCGGTGTCAGCAAGGCATACGCCATGACCGGCTGGCGGATTGGGTGGTCGATCGCTCCAGCTCCCCTGACCAAGGTGATCGACGACCTGCAAAGCCAGCAGACCTCGAACCCGTGCAGCGTCAGCCAGCACGCCGCGATTGCGGGCCTGACCGGACCTCAGGACAGTGTGACCGCCATGCACGCCGAATTCGTGAAGCGGCGGGCATTCGTCCTGGACCGGTTCCGCCAAATCCCCGGCGTCCAGTTTGTCGAGCCGGGCGGCGCGTTCTACATTTTCTTCAACGTGGCGCAATACTTCAACAAGCCGCTACAAGGGGGCAAAGTGGTCCAGAACTCAACCGAGTTCTGTACCGCCCTGCTGGAGACAGCTCACGTGGCGCTGGTGACGGGTGACGCCTTTGGAGCCCCGAGCTACGTCCGGCTGTCATTTGCGACAAATATCGAAACGCTGTCCGCCGGGATTGACCGCCTTGAACAATTCCTGAACCCGGCGTAATCGCATTGCGGTTCCCAGCCCATGTTCGGTGTCTCGCGAGTGATCGGGCGCGAGCTGACTGGGTTTATTCCACTGGGTTTATTCCACTGGGTTTATCCCACGTTTATCCCACCAGGATCTGCCGCTCCAGCGATTCCACTAGCTCTTCAACGGCCCATTCGTTGGCTCCCACCCGTACGTGAGTCCGAGTCTTGAGGAACTCCCCGATCCGGCGTTCCGCCGAGACGACCGTACTGTGGTTGCGACCACCAAAGAATTGACCGATCTCCGCGTAGGCGGTCCCGGTCAGACGGCGGGCCAGATACATCGCCAGCATACGAGGCTGGGTGGCTGTACGGGTTCGCTTCGTGGATCGCAGATCCTCGGAGGTCAGTCCAAACATCTGACAGACCGCCGTCTCGACATCCGCCATCTTGACGACCCGCAGGCAATCCCGCTCCAGTCGGCCCAACGCCTCACGGGCGGTGGAGACCGTCACGGAACGCTGATGGGCCAGTGACCAGTTGTGTAATGTATTGATGGCCCCTTCCAACTCGCGGACATTGTCCTTGAATCGCGCCGCGACAAAACCAATCACCTCACTCGAAAGTTCCACGCCCAAGCCCATCGCCAGTTGACGCAAGATCGCCTGTCGCGTGATCAGGTCGGGGGCATCCAGTCGACAGACCCAGCCAGAGTTCAGTCGGGAGATAATTTCGTCCGATGTGCGTGTCAGCAGATTGGGGTGCCGATCTCCGGCCACGACCAGCTGACCGCCCCGGGACTCGATTCGCCGCAATGTCTGCAGAAACTCTTCCTGCAAACCGCGTTTCCCATCAAGGAAGTCGACGTCATCGACAACGAAGACATCCACATGGCGAAACCGCTGGCGAAAACTGGTCACCGCCTTAGCATCGATCGACTGGGTGTAGAAATTCGCAAAGGCTTCGGCCGACAGGGAGAGGACCAGTTTCCTGGGCTGGGTTCGGCGGATCTCATTGACGATCCCCGCCAGCAGATGACTTTTGCCATTTCCCACGGTGCAATAGAGATAGAGGGGCGCGTGACTTTGAGCGGCCAGGAATTGCTGTGTCGCACTGTAGGCCAAACGGTTGCTGTCACCGACCACAAATTGGAGCAAATCGCGCGTTCGCAGACCGCTGGAGGACTCGTTCGCCGGAGCCAGATCCCGCGTGGTCCGCGCCACCGACTTGGCCGTCGGAGCCGTAGCGGGCACGACAGCCGGCGTAACCTCGGGCGTCAGCGCGAGTGACTCATCACAAGTCCAGACGACCGTAGCGACATCCCCGAGGATCTCCCGGGCCAGGCGCAACACGACCGTGCGAAACTGCTTCTGCAGCCAGCTGACGAGGTAAGAGTTACCGCAGACGATCGTCAGTTCGGACTGATCGACTCGCACGCGGGTTTTCTGGGCGAACCAGTTACGGTACTTGGCCTCACCCAACTCGGAGGCCAGACGCTCCAGAAAGACTGCAGATATGTCATGTGAACCACCGTGAATCTCGGGCAGCATCTTGCAACCCTCAATGCACACCCTCCGGGAGACCGCATCCCTAATGGATGCGACTGTTAGCATGCGTACGAATGACAAGGCCGTGCCCACACAATGGACCACAGGGGACCACTGCTTCACGATCTGACGGGTTTCGCACGATAACCAACAGCGACCCCGCAACACTCTTCCAGAGAGCATTGCGATGGAAATCCGGTGTGCAGAGCTTAGGAACGGACGAAAGAGGGGGTCAGGGATGACCAGCCTCAGAAGCACTCAGTGAAGGTGATGCTACCGGCCACAGGCTTCCCGTCAAACGTAAACGAGCGGTGATTTTTTCATGAAGCCCAGACCGACCCGAAACCGCAACAGGGATGCGAAAAACACACATCGGTCAGACCACGGAAACTTTACCGGGTGTGGAAAAGATGTCGACAAGGAATAGTCACGCCGTGCGGCACAGTGGAGCGACCTGTGCCGATGAGTTATCGTCTCGTGTCGGAACCTCTTGCAATCTCTGAAGTTCCTTTGGTTCTGTCGAGCATTCCCGGAGATCAGTGAATGAATATGCGTCGATGGTTCGTCGCCTGGACACTCTGGGGAATATTTGTTTTGTCCGGTCGCCACGTCCCTGCTGAGGAGTTTCCTCCTCTGAGTGTGATGACTTTGGGGGACTCCATCACCAAAGGGGCTCGCCCCGGTGTGACGGACGATCAAACCTTTGCGGCGGAGCTGCAGCGACAGCTGCGAGTCCAGGGGCACCCCGAGGCCGAGATAACGAACGTCGGCATCGGCGGGGAGACGGCAGGACAAGGACTCCGGCGACTCGAACGCGATGTCGTCGCCCGGAAACCATCCATCGTCACGATCATGTACGGCCACAATGACAGTTATGTGGATGTGGGAAAAACCGAAGTTCGCGTCCCTGTCGCTCGCTTTCGATCCGATCTGTCTCAGCTGGTCCAGCGTCTTCGTGAAGCAGGGATCACCGCGATCCTGATGACCCCACCGGCCTATGCCGAGAAGTCGGGGCCGAACGGCCTGGGTGAACATTGCAATGTGAAGCTCTCGCAATATGCGGAGATCACGCGCCAAGTGGCCGACACGCTCCAGACCCCGCTGATCGACCATTATGCGGCCTGGGCGGAACGTTCCCAACGGGGAGCCGACCTCAACGAGTGGACGACGGATGGGTATCACCCCAATCCTCTGGGGCATGTCGATCTGGCCACCCGCATGCTGTCGGTGGTTCAAGAGCAGATCCCGCCAGGATACTTTGCGAAAGTCCCGAGGGAGAACTGGTCGGAGCTGAATGCCCGGCTGAGCGGTGGCAGTTGCTGGCGAAAGCCGGGGCAACTGTTTCTTGACATTCCCGGACCTGATGCCCGGCAAGTCAAGCTGCCAAGGTTGAACAATGTGGTCCGCAGTGTGAGCTGGATCATGGATGGGCCCCCACACTTCGATGGCGTATCGCTCTCGCAAACCCCCTCGGAATGGACCGTCCAGATTTCGGAGAACGTTCCCTCGGAAGCGGTGATCGCCCTCGAAGTCGATGGTATGCCGCGACTGGCGCTCACCCCTGCGGTTTCCCGCCCCGGCGCGGAGGGGGTGATTACGCTGTCAGCTCACGATGCGGTCGTCCATGGCGAGAAGCTGCAGTTCGAGCCCCTGACTCACAAGAATACGGTCGGATACTGGGTGAACCCGAAGGACTACGCGGAATGGAGTTATGGCATCGACACCCCGGGCGAGTTCGAGGTTCTGATCCATCAAGGCTGCGGCGGGCACGCCGGGAGCGAAGTCGAGCTGGGCTTTCCCGAAGGGGCCGTACCGTTTGTTGTCGAGGAGACCGGTCACTTCCAGAACTTTGTTTGGCGTTCCATCGGAAGGATCTCCCTGAAGGAGCTCGGTGTTCAACAGGTCCGCCTCCGGTGCACGAAACTCGCCAAGGGGGCGGTGATGGACATGCGGCAGATCCGACTCGTTCCCGTCGGTGCCGCCACGGCCAACCCGCGAGACATGCGGGACGTAGCACCGGATCTGGTGCCTCCGGCATTCTCCATCAAAACCCCGGCCCCCGGTCAGCACGTGCTACGACTGCTTCCGAATCAACCGCCGGGGCATGGCCTGTACCTGCCCACCAATTGGAATGGCGGTCGTAAGTGGCCCATCCTCGTCGAATGGACCGGAAATGGCCCCTACCGCAACGATCGGGGAGATGTTTCAACCGGTGAGTTTGAACAGTCCCAACTGGCCTTCGGTTTGTCGGGTGGATATGACGCGATCTGTTTGAGCCTGCCGCTCGTCGATGAACGGGGAGCCTCGCTGTTTCAGTGGTGGGGAGAGGCTCCCGACTACGATCCTGCGGCGACTGTTCGCTATCTGAAGGCAGCCATCGCCGACACCTGCGAGAAGTACGGCGGAGACCCCAGCCACGTGATTCTGGTGGGATTCTCTCGCGGCTCGATCGCCGTCAACGCCGTGGGCCTATCGAGCGATGAAGCCGCCGGACTGTGGAAAGCGGCGGTTTGTTTCAGTCACTACGACGGTGTTCAAGAATGGCCGTTTGCGGGAAGCGATGCCCCGTCCGCTCGCACGCGGCTCCAGCGTTTGGGCAACAAGCCGCAGTTCATCGTCAGTGAATCGTCTGCCAGTGGCCCTTCGCAAGTCGACCAGACAAAGAATTACCTGGATATGACCGAATTAAAGGGCGATTTTACGTTCGCTGCCACAGGGTTCCTGAATCACAGCGACCGGTGGGCTCTCCGTCCCAGTCCGGCTCGTCAGCAGATTCGCGAGTGGCTGAAGAGACAGATGGCCCCCTGACCGCAGCTGGATTACCCGAGAGCGTGCATCCGAAAAGCGATACATCAACCTTGTCTGTCGCGTGCTCCCAGAAGCCCTGTTCACTCTCAGATCGTGGGGCAGACAAGATTGCCTGCCCGACGACCGACCTTCGTGGACACACACTACCCGATGCAGACGGGCGGGTCGTTGTTTTCCGGTCGACCTTCGGTGTAGTACCAGTTGTGAATCGGCTTGAGAATGGCCTGCACGTCAGCCACCAGTTGAGTATCAAGCGGCTGCTGAACCCACTCGGCCCACTGGCGTATCCGGTGGGGATTCGCACTGCCCGTGACGCAGGTTGTGATTTCCGGATGGGCCACGGAAAACTGGAGTGCCAGCTGGGCGATATCCACACCGTGCTGACGACAGAAGTCGGCGGCTTTCTGAGCCGTCTCGCGAACAAACGGAGTCGCCTTGTGCCACGGAGGTAAGGTGTCATTGGTCAGAAGTCGCGCGGAGAAGGGAGCGGCATTCATGATGCCGACGTTCTTGGACTTCAGGTAGGGGATTAGATCTCCGAACATGGTGTTCTGCAGCGTGTAATGGTTATACGACAACACAACATCCAATGTCGTCCGATCGAGGATATACCGGAACATCTTCATCGGATAACCGCTGACACCGATGAACTTCACTTTGCCGAGCTTCTGCTGTTCCCGAAGCGCCGGGAGCGTCTCCTCGACAATCTGGGACATGTCGACGAATTCGATGTCATGACACAACATGATGTCGAGGTATTCCACACCCAGCCGTTCGAGACTGATATCCACACTCTCCGCGACACGCCGGGCCGAGAAATCAAAATGCTTCCCGCTGTACCGCCCCAGCTTGGTTCCGAGAATGTAGCTGTCACGAGGAATCCCCCGCAGGGCAAACCCCAACAGGCACTCCGAGGTTCCACGTCCATAGAAGGGCGACGTGTCGATAAAGTTCAATCCGCACTCGAGGGCCACCGGCACACTGCGAAGTGCCTCATTGATGTCGACCTGCCGAAACTCCTGCCCCAGCGACGAGGCTCCAAACGACAGGATGGGAAGTTGCAGGCCGGTTTGACCGAGAGGACGAGTGAGCATGACAACAAGATCACCAGGGGAACGAGGTCCAGGAAACTGGCCGTAGATTGGAGATTCCTCAAACACTCGACAAGTCTGACTACCGCGAGATTCGGGCCGACGAGGGCGCATCGAGCGGCCAGAGGCTGCGAAAGACCGTGCGTTCGGAGGTGGAGTCGACTCCAATTCTTCCGCCATGCGACTCAAGGATTCTCCAGCACTTGGTCAGGCCAAAGCCCAGACCACGGCCCGCATTCCGTCCGGAAAAAAACGGATCGAACAGATGTTCCCGCTCCACTGCGGTCAGCGCCGGGCCATGATTTAGAAGATCGATTTCACACCAGTCACGCCCGCCCCACGCTCGCGTTCGGACACGTAAGCCGATCTTTCCACCCGCCCCTGTGACCTGAATGGCGTTCCGCAGCAGTTCCAAAATTGCGACTTGAAACTGATCGCGATCCAGCATGACGGAGATCGTCGAGGCCAGTTGCCGCCGGAGTTGCACGGAGCCTCGATCCAGCTCGGGCTGCAGCCGGTACAGCACCTCATCAATGAGCGGAATGACATCGACCCACTGGCACTGGGGCATGGGGGGCCGGGCGAATGTCATGGTGTCGGCGATCATATCCCGAATGCGCAAGGCCTGGTTTGCAATCGTGACCAGCCCCCGATGACGGTCGGGATCGGTCTCCTGTCGCTGCAACAGTTGGGAACGTCCGAGGATGGTCCCCAGAGGATTGTTGATTTCGTGCCCCGCTCCGCCTGCAAATTCCGCCAAGGCTCGCATCTTGGCCTCCCGCAGTGTTTGCTCACGCGTAGCTAGCCAGTTCAGCCACAGCCCATACCACTCCCGGTCTTCCATCGTAAGCGATGATCGCGGGTCGGAATTGGAGATGGCTCCATAGTCCCCCAGATAATATACGCGAGCCGAGTCGCCTCCCGTTTGTACTCCCGGAACACTCCAGGCTCGCAACTGAGAAGCGGTCGGCGGATCGAGGATTGGCTGGTGCTGAATCTCATACAGTCGGGCCGTCCCGATCATGCCGATCGCCACCAGGCCCGGCTCCGGCCAAATCCACAGGGCACCACCCGCGGACTGATTACCCAACAGGGCGTCCAGCAGATACTGGAGACCGGCCTCCAGGGATGGCGTATGCAACATCTCGGTCACGAAATGCGAAACCCCCTCCGCCGGAACAACGGAACCAGCGAGGGGGGACAAACGCTTCACAGATGAAGACACCAGACAGTTCCCGAAGACCCCGGTCAGGGTGAACTCCCTGCGGATGACAATTACATACCGCGACCATGACGGGGCGGATTGACATCCATGTCGAGCAGGTGACACATCCGGGCCAGCAGTGATTCCACTTCGAACGGCTTCTGCAGGAAGTCGTTCGCTCCGGAATCGAGCAAATCCTGGATCTTGTCCTGCTCGACCAGACCGCTGATGCAGATGATTTTCACTTCATCGAGTGCCGAATCGCTCCGCACGCGCTGGCAGACTTCCTTGCCATTGATGTCTGGCAGCATGATGTCGAGGACCAGCACATCGGGCTTGTACTCGCGAACCATCATTCCCGCGTCAAAGCCGTTGTTGGCCACGCGGACCTCGAAGCGGCCATCGGCAACGAGAATATCGCTAATCAGGTCGACCAGATCCGTATCGTCGTCGACAACCAAGGCTTTCCGCCGTCCGCTTTCCAAGGCGTCAGTCGGAATGCCGTTATCCTTCATGAACTTATACAGGATGTCGCGCGGAATCCGACGAAACCGCGATCCTGGCACGCGAAACCCCTTCAGCTGTCCGGAATCGAAGCAGCGGATGATCGTCTGCTGGCTGACTTTGCAAATCTTGGCCGCTTCGCCTGTCGTGAAAACTGTTTTCATGGCTCTTTCCATCCATTGGAGTGAGTCAGACAGCTCCCCGCTGCCAGCGGACCGCAGGCCAGTAGACCGGCCCTTGATACGCTCCCATCGATCCGAAATGGGAGGCCACATGCATTCAATCAATTGGACTGGGGAAGCCGGGAAGCCGACACTCCTCAGACTGACAATCTTGCCGATTTTGTCAGTTATACCGATTGTATGTATGCTGCGGGCGCGGTCAATAGTGGTTTCTCGCCACCAGCCCTCCTGGCCCGCGCAGAGCCCCGGAAGCGTGCATCTTCGGCAGTAAACGCCGCAGACCTCGCAGACTACGAATTAACGACCGCTTGTCCCTGTGAATGGGGAGAGTGCAACGATCCGGGGATTTAGTGAACGGCTGATCGCCAGGTATCACCTTCGCGTTCGTACGGCTTCAATGAATGCACGCACCAGCGCCGGATCCTTTTCACCCTTGATCCGTTCACAGCCACTTGCCGCGTCGACCCCGAACGGTTTCACTTGCTGAATCGCCGATGTCACGTTTGTGGGAGTCAGGCCACCCGCAAGAATCAGCGGGGGCCAATCAGTGGGCCAGTTGGTCAACATCGCCCAAGGCGCGACAGCACCGGTCCCGCCGTACTCCCCTGCATGGTAAGCATCGACCAGACACGCCCAAGGCGTCGCTCCCCAATGACGCAGCGTTTCCAGATCTGCCGCGATCGGGCCAATGTCCGCCACTTTCGGTCGATAGACGCGAATGACGGGCACACTTCCCAGGGATGCCACAAACTCCGGTGTCTCGTCGCCATGCAGCTGGACATGCGTCAGGCCGACCTGCTTGACGGTCTGTAATATCTGTCCACGAGAGCTGTTCACGAAAACTCCGACGACCGCCACACCAGCGGGCACGCACTCGCGCATGGCCTGCGCCGTCTCAATCGAGACGTATCGCACCGACGGAGGATAAAAGTTCAGGCCGATCGCATCTGGCGTTCCCGCAACGAGCGCAGCTTCCAGAACTCGTTGATTATTCCACCCGCAGATCTTGACCCACATCGGTGGCCTCTTCGGAAGAAGATTCAGGCGGCGTCCCCACGGGTGTCACAGAACGGGACTGCTGCTGGTCCAGACGCATCGCCAAGACACAGCTTACCAGCACGGCTCCAACTTCCAGCGCTGCCAGCGTCGCCCCATGCTTTCGTAGAAACTGATTCGCGGGGGATTGCCTTTCCCCAAACTCCGTCATCACGATTGCCAAGGCGGTGCCGCAGAACAGAAATGCGGTGGCAATCACGGCCTTCCAGTACGGATTCACCTCCCCTGTCTGAATCGAACGGGAAGCAGCCGATTGATCGTTCAATTCCGGTGAAGGCAATAGACATCCTCGACTTGGCGGGGAACTCAGGATCTCACCATCGCTGGAAACGGGGGACGGGGCGTTCGCCAGTCGTTACCCCAGCGGAAAACGGTCCAGCACGTTGACCCAGCTCCTCTTCTCTGCGGATTCCAGAACCGCATCGGCGACGCCTTGAGCCAGCGCTCCGTGGTCGAAACCCGGCACGGCGGGGCGGTCTTCGATGATCGCGGAGGTCAGTTCATAGACCAGGTCATACCGGAACACCGTGCTCGGCACGCCATCGTCCGGGTTACGGGGGCTGCCGGGGATGACGAGGAACTCGCGCGGGACGGGGACCGTTTCCATCGTCCCGCCGTGCTTGCCCATCAGGATCGTATTCGGCTCGGTCAGGCGGTAAACCGCTGAGCCTTCCGACCCGTTAATCTCGGCCCACTCCCAGCCGAAGCCGTTGTTGTGGTGCCCCTTGGCGAGAGTCGTCCCTTCCCAGACGCCGACGGCTCCGTTCTTAAAGCGGCCAATCAGAGCCGACCAGTCGTCGACATTCGATGGCTCGCAGGGCTTGCCATCGGCTGTGGTCGTGCGAGGAGCAAAGGTCGCGACGGCTCCGGTGATCGACTCGATCGGCCCGCACAGGTCCATCGCAAAATCAATACGATGGATCGTCATGTCGAACAGATCGCCCGCCCCGGCCAAGTGCTTGTACTGCCGCCAGCCCCAGCTCGTTTCCGGCCAGTCGAGGAACCGCTGGCTGCGGAAGTGCCGGATCTCGCCGAGAGCCCCGGTCTTGACGAGGTGCCGCAGATACCGCATCGACGGGGCGAACCGGTAGGTGAACGCGGTCATGTGCTTGAGGTTGTTGTCCCGCGCCGCCCGGAACATCTCCGCTGACTCGGCAAAATTCAGCCCCAGCGGCTTCTCGCACATCATGTGCTTGCCGCCCTGAGCACAGGCGAGGACGATCTCGTGATGCGTAAAGTTCGGCGTGGCGATGATTACCGCATCGATGTCGGGATCGTTGGCGATGTCCTGATATTTCGTTGTGATCTTCGAGATGCCCCAGTCCTTCACCCGCTGGTTCAGCAGCGTTTCGTTGGGGTCGCAGATGGCCACGAGTTCGGATCGTTTGTCGAGCCGAATGCCGGGAACATGGTGATAATCGGAGACGGCACCGGCTCCGATGATGGCATAGCGAACGGGCATGGGAGAAACGAGAATGAGGTCTGAAGTGAGGGACCGCAGTACGGCGACACCGCCGTATCATGGCGTGGCTGGCAGAAAGGGACAATCGAGTCTTCCCGGCCATCCGCTGACACCCAACAAAAAACCCCTCGTTGCGAAATCCGCGACGAGGGGCCAGTTGATGTCGATTCCGGTCAGCAGGGACCAGGCGGAACTGGGTTAGTCCCAGTTCTTGGGCTGCATGAACCACCACCATTTATCCGTCTTGGTGCTGAAGCGAAGGCTCCAGCTGCCGTCTTTCCACTCGAGGGTGGACTGCCGCCAGTTCATGGGAACCTGCGGGTACGGGTAGAACGGACCGATATACGGGAATGCACTGGCATCGTACTGGCTGGGGTAGGTCACAGCCGCGTAGTTGTCATTCTGGGCATAAGTGGGCCAGGCGTATTCCGGAACGTTCGGCTGGTTGTACATCATATGATGACCCGCCGGGGCGATGCCACCGCCGGGATAACCCATTCCAGGCTGCATCTGGGGAGCCCCACCCATGGCCTGCGGAGGCAGACCGGGCGGCAGCTGACCTTCACCTACGGCGAGTCCCGCTGGATAAACCGGCCCCTGCTGCTGAGAGATGGGCTGTCCCTGAACGGTCAGACGGTTCAGCACCTGCTGCACCCCGCCGACGCTTTCGGCAGCCTGTTGAGCCTTCATGGCTTCGGCCTGGCTGGCCACATCGCCGAGCAGGCTGCAGGCTCCGTTTTTGTAGCGAATTTCAATGTCGTATCCGCTCAGCCCGGCGGAAGCCATCTGATCAGCGATCGCCTGAGCAACCACCTGATTCGAGGGAGCGGCCTGCTGGGCGGCTTCTTCGTACTGCACTCGTTGGATTGGCTGCCGACCACCGGTCGACTCAGCCCGAGCCGGAGCGACGGACTGGATCGGGCTCAGCTGATTATCCACGGTTTCGACACCCGGCGTGCGCGAGGCGACTTGAGTCGCTTTCGCCAGTTGCTGGGCATCCATGATCTCCCCGGTGAGCGTCGCAACGCCCTCAAGGACGACAATTCGAATTCCCTTGCCCTTGAGCCCGGCGGCCTTCATGCCGTTGGCGATTTCTTGGGCAATGGCGTCGTTGGAGCTGGCTGGTTTCGCAGCCGCCGACTTCTCAGTCGACTCCGAACGGGCAGCGGTCTGGGCAGGACGTGCGTTCGACTTCTTCAATCCGTCAAACGGCCCGGCCAACGCAATCGCGGGCGCCGACGCGAGCAGTCCGATGGACAGCACCCATTTCCGTGGCAGAAGCATGAAACTGACTCCTTCAGTGGTCGTTGGTCCAGGGCGCTCGCCCTCTTTGGAACCGGTGATCCATAACCGGATGACGGTTTGTCATAGGTTAGATCGGTCGGATTGCTCCGACGGCATCAACTATTCTGGTTATTTCGGCTGTAGCGGATGTTCGAGTCGAGGAAAACCAGTTTCCATCGGCGAGATATTCCGCTTCCTGAATGCCGGCTCCTCCGACAAACGTCCACTCCTATATATAGTGAAATCGCAGCCTTCCACAGGGCGGGTGGCATTCGGCAGCCGCCCGGGCCGGTAATTGCTCTGGCTGCGTTCCTTGAACAAATGGTAGAAGTCGCCCGATTCTGGGCCGGAACTAATCGAGACTGAAGAGGAACCCGCCCCGAAGTCGAAAAATGAACGATGTGGTGTCAGCGGTGACGAATCGCCGATTCTCCACACTCTCTCATCGGCAGTTTCTGCCGCTCAGAGAGCATTGCCCGGCTCTGGACCGGACCGGCAGTGATCGTTCACCGATTCCATGAGGGAATGCGGTACGGTCCTTACTTCGAGCGATCTCCCACCCCCTGCGGGTGGGGTGTTGTTCGGTCATCGGCACGAGGCCTCCATGCTCCGTCGTCACTTCCTGCATACCACACTCGCCTCGCTGGTCGCATTCAGCGCCACTGGCTGTCGAGGCAAACAGCACGCTCACGTCCTCAGCAACGACGATCAGGACATGGTCGGCAGTCATGCCGCCGGGGCCGAAACATGGAAGCCCCTGATCGACGAGTCTGTCGGCAAACTACTGGCCCGGCAGTGTTCCGATATTCACCCGGTGTCACTGGATGGCGATGGTCAGCCCGAACGAAAGCGGGTCTGCTTCATGGGAGTCGAGAACAAAAGCTCCGAAGAGCTGGGCGACTTCCGCGAGCAGATTTACGACCAGATCGACTCATTGGTCAGCCAGTCCGAACAGTTCCAGCTGGTCAGCAAACGCTTCGTTGATGCGGGACTCAAGGAGTGTCGGTTGAAGCCGGACGACCTGTTCGTGCCCGCGAATTCGCGGATGTTTGCGGCCTCGATGGAGAAGCTCGAACAGCCGATTGACTACCTGCTGTTTGCCAAGATCACCTCGGGAACAACCAGCAGCAATGGCGACTATCAGCGGGATTACCAGCTGGTACTCGACCTGGTCGACACCAACACCGGCGAGTACGACAAGGAATCGGCGACCCTCCGCAAGGGCTATCACAAGTCGAAGCTGTCGAAACTCAAGCACTACTAATGCGGACCCGCTTTCTTCGGGAAAGTTGCCGAAGTCGCCATCGACGGAAGCAATCACGGTGATCGCATATGCGTCTGAGCCTCCATTCACAGTCAGAGACCCCTCGAATGCCCTGCTGGCAATCCGGGCTGGTCGCATGCGGCTTGGCACTCATCGGGCTGATGGGCTGTGCTTCGCATGTGGATCGCCTGCATCCCGTGCGAACCGAGTTCTATTCAGGACGGTTGCCCGAAGCACGCATCGAAGTCGACAAACTCGCCAGGAAACATTCCGAAGACCGGGATGTCTTCGAATTGGACCGGGCGATGATCGAGCTGTGTGCGGGAAACCCGAAAGAGTCCGAGAAGATTCTGCGGGGAGTCCGTGACCGGTTCGACAAGTACGAAAAGAAATCGGCCAAAGAACTGGCCGAGGCAATGCTGACCGATGACACCAAGATCGCGTATGCTGGGGAGGATCACGAAAAGATCCTGATCCGCACGTTTCTGACACTGTCCAATTTGATGGCCGACGGGCAAGATGCGGATGCCTACGCCTTGCAGATCGGAGCCAAGCAGGCCGAACTGACGGCAAAGCTCACCAAGGACCACGAAGAGCTGCGAAAGAAGGCGGAAACGGCACCGGCGCCGCCCGAACTGCCTCAGGTGGCCTTGGGGCCCTACATCCAGGCGATGCTGCACGAGGAGACCGCGACCGATGCCAGTGAAGTGGTCCGGGCGCGGGAGATGGTGGTTTCCTATGTCCCCGGCTTCCGCGATGGCCAGGCCGATCTCGATCGGGCGATGGGAGACAACGACATCCCCCTCGATCATGGGGCGATCTATGTATTCACCCTGGTCGGACGCGGCCCCACGAAGGAAGAGTCCGAAGATATCCCCACTCAGGTCGCCTTGCTGATTGCCGATCAGATCGTCAGCGCCGTGGCTAAGCAAACCGTCCCACCGACGCTGGCCCCCATCAAGGTCGCCAAAGTCGTCCGCCGTCATAACCGTGTCCAGAGTGTCCACGTCCATCTGGATGGCCAGTCTGAAGGTTCCACGACAACGTTGGTCGACGTGGGACAACTGGCCGTATCGCATTATGAGGCCCACTATCACGAGGTGATCGCTCGGGCTGTCGCTCGCCGGGCCATCAAAAAGGGGGCGGTCTACATCGCCAAAGAATCACTCCACGCCGAGTCCAACCCCGTAGCCGATATTGCCTTGACCCTCGGCGGCATCGCGTGGGAAGCCACCGAAGCCCCGGACACCCGCTGCTGGGGATTGCTCCCGGACAAGATTCAGGTGTGCCGGATCGTGGCGCCCGTCGGAACTCACCAGTTGCAGTTGCAGTCGGCGGATACCCACGGAATTTATGGCATACCGGCCAGCATCAGTGTCGACGTCCATGATGGCAGCAATACGTACGTCATGGCGAGCTTTCCAGACGACCGGATTGTGGGCAAAGCCCTGGTGAGTGGCGTCGACACCGAGTAATTAGCGACGGCGCCACAGCACCTGATCACTCACCCCCAGCGCCGCTTGCGTCACAGCGATATCCGCTCGAAAACGCCGCGCATCCTCCGGATACCCCTTCGTCGACTTCAGCCCCGGCTGGTAGGACTGCCAAAACTGATTCAACAGTTCCATCGATAGCTCACGCAGGTATTTCGATAAGATCGAAGCTGCAGCGGTGGGCAGGTACTCTTCGGCTCGGACCTGAAAGCGAACTTCTCCCGATCGCAGCGAGTAGCGGCTGCGTTCGGCAGACTCTTCCAATCGGGGAATGAACAAGTCTCCGAAGGCCTCACTGAGCAGGGGGGCGTACTGATTGCGTCCGCCGTGTTTATCGCAGATGGCCAACGTGGTCACCCCATCGTCGGGCCAAACCTCTTCCAGTAATCTCAACGTCGTTCGCGAAAGGACGACACCCTTGCTGTTCGTCTGATCGCATTCGGTATTGAATCGCGGCGTTTCGACCAGGTCGCTTCGCAGGGCTGCGACTTGGACTCCCGCCATTTCACAGGTCCGTCGCAACTGGTCCGTCATCCGCTCGATGTGGTCACCGTCGGCCACCAGCGGTAACTCGAGGACTCGGTCCCGCAGCCACGGTTCTCCCTCTGTCGCCGCGAGCGGTCGCCCGGTCAGCTGATGGGACAGGGCATCCCACGTCTTGGGAATTGGCCCCGTCTGACCGAGCAGCGCCAACGCCGATGTTTCCAACGTTCGCAGTCCTCTGCCCGGACTATAGACACGCTTGGAATCGGCCACCCAGAGGCGAGTTCCGCCTTGGGTGGAGTCGCGATCGACCGCCCCGGACAACACGTCATACAAGTCAATCTTTTGGGGAGCAACGGGCAAATGCCAGGCGGTCGCACTGACGACGAGCGGCCCGAGGTTCGGCCCCAGACCGGCTTCGTCCGTCCCAATCCAACGACCCTGTGTATTGTTGCCAGGGACAGCCATGGAGTACCCGCAAAGTCGAGACGAAGAGTTCGTCGAACGGTGGAATCGCACGCCGTCATCCGGAGTGCTTCTCCATGAAAACATCCATCCCTTTGCTGTCCGGCATTCCCGTTCCGTGGGTCTCGCCCCCCATCAGTTCACAGGATTTCATTCCGTAGCTGATGAAGAGCAACCCTGCGGGAAGTTCATCCCCCTTGGCCGCCTTGATCGGAACGATAATCTCGCCGAGGTCACTCCAGACCCGGACGCGGTCCCCTTCCACCAGAGACATCCGCTGCATATCGGAAGAGTTCACCTGCATGGTGCCGATCTCGTCCAGATACTCGTCTGTGTATTTTCCCTCGTTCAGGGCTGTGCCCTGACGGCTGGTTCGTCCGGGGATCAGGATGAATGATTCAGGCATCGGTTCCGCTCCGCCAGTCCAAGAAAAAGGACGCTGGTGGATCGAATCCCGGCCAGCGTCCTGATTCCAATTTCCGGAAAACCACTACGGGATCAGTGCTTTGACCATCTCGGCCAGCACCGCCCCGGAACCTGCGAAGACCGTCGGCTGGACTTGTACCGTCCCGTCAATCGCCCCCTTCACATGGGTCAGCCGGAACGTCACCAGGTCGTCTTCACCGGTCATCGCCTTCAGTGCCACAGTGCGCCATTCCAGATTGCGGAACGCCCCCATCGCATCGGTCGACTTGCCACCCGACTTCGACTTGGACTTCTTCTCGTCCTTGTCTTCGTCATCTTTCTTGAGGACCGGGTCGCTGGTCAAACCGGTGCTCTTCAGGATCTTCAGCAGATCGAAATCCTTCTCCGACATAAAGGCGTCGGAGACCTTCAACGTCGGTTTGGAGTGGAACTGAATATCGACAAAGTGCTCGATCGCCTGGGCTTCTCCCGTTGAGGCCAGTTTGGCCAGTTCTTTCAGGCGGTCCAGACTGCCCTCGCCTGTCGCAAAGCCGACAAAGGCGGGCCCGGCGGCGACATGCACCGTGCCATCACCACCGTAGAAGTCGAGCAGTGTCTTCGGCGGGTTGACGGGCTTGAACGTGTGAAACTGGATCTCTCCGTCGCTCCCGGTCTTCAGCTGGCTGGACCAGCCGGTCCGGACCTTTCCCAAGCTGGTCACAATCGTCTCGATCTGGGCTCGCACATCCGCTGAGCGGAAGCCCAGAAGGAACGTGTGCTTGCCTGCGGTCGAGGGGGCAATGTCGTGGTAGACATCCAGAATCCCCACATCGATCGCGGAATCCAGTGCCTGAATACCCGCGTCGGACAGGGCGATGCGGGCCGCCTTTTCGTCGAACGACAGATCCTTGGCCTCGCTGATCCCCTGCTTCAACACGATCGGGCTGAGCTTATAGACCTCGCGGGCATTCTTCTTGGTCATCTCCGACAGCGGCAGCAGCAGTCGCATGCTGAAGACGGACTTGTCCGGAGTCTTGTAACCACCGAACACACTCTTACTGTTCACCAGGGTGGCAATCCACTGATTGAAGGCCGTATCGGGCATGGCGGTCCAGTGGGATTTTCCGGTGCCCGATCCTGCTTCCGGATCGGTCTTCCACGCCATCGACAGCTCTTGAGTCCCGGCAAACAGCTCACCGAACAGGTCGATCTGCTGCACGATCATGCGCTGCCGCAGCTCGAAAGCTTCCGCAGTCTCATTGCTGTTCTTTTTCAGTTTCTCCAGCCGCGTCGACTTGATCTTCTGAAAGGCGGCTTGACGGATGGGAATCTCTTCCGCGTGGCTCTGACTCGTGAAGAACAGATCCTGCCCTTCCGCCAGAAACTCCTTGAAGATCACCGGTGGCACCGGAAGATCGGCAGGCACATCGGCTTCCCGACGGGAGATCGTGGCGTAAGTGTTATCCTTGGGCAGTCGCATTGACCCTTTGTCGATCACGTCCCCGCTCAAGTTGTACAGCGACTTGGTCTTATCGCCCCGAACCGGATCGACATCGATCCCGGCAGGCACCAGATTGTCATCGATGAACTCCGATTTCTTGGACACCGGCACGCGGAAGACCTTCCGCAGACCATCCTGTCCATCGAATCGCAGACTGATCCCCACCGGCAACTGGTCATCAATTCCCACCAGAAACGGCAGAATGTTTTCCTTGATCTTCTCTTCAAAAATCTTCGGCTGCTTGCCCTGCTTGGCAACGATGTATTCCAAGTCCGTAATCAACTCGCCGCCGCTCTTCATTCCCACATGCAGTTCGGGATCCGCAGCTGAAGCAGACGAGGTCCAGGAAAATGCGGAACAGGCCAGCAGTGCGAAGAACGACCGTTTATCCATCTGAGCGACTCCATCCGACGACCGGCTGACGGACACACCAGATCCGTTACTGCGCCCGATCCGTCTTGGTGAAGGATAGGCAAAGGCAACAGGCAGGGCAACTTACGTTTGAACGGTTGTCACCGATGGGGATTTTTCTGCCGCTGGAGACTGAAAACCTCGACATCCACCCCCGGACTCATCACCACGTGATCGGGCACGCGGTTCGGGGCGGGCAAACCATTCAGCGAAAAATGTTGATCCGACCACGTCGCCAGTGCGACCGACTGGATTGGATACGGCGGATGGAACACCCGTCCGGTCCACAGTTGCCCACCCCGATCACGGGCAAACAACAAGTATCGTTCAACAAGGAAAAACTCAAACGTCCCCGGGGATGCAACCGCTGGGGAAGTCGTCGGGGAATAACGAAAATGAGCTGGCGGAACGGTGCCCAGCTGGAGGCGGCGGGCTCGGAAATCGACCTGCCCCGTGTCCGGATCGCGAGCACTTTCCATCTCAGCCCGCTGATAGTTCAGGTGAAAGAATGTTCGCGCGGCCCAGACCGCCAGCCGCTGATTGGCATCCAGCGAGTAAAACCAGACCCCAACGTTTCCGTTTTCATCATGGACGTACGTGCGGAGATTCAGTTCCAGAAAATCCGAAATTCCCGGCACTCGGGGACAACCTCGCGGTCGGATATTCCGCATCCAGAACGGCACAACCCCCACCCACGCCTGCCCCTGAAACGTGTCAGCTGTCAAACCGGGGGGCAGCGACGCCTGCACCGTTTCAACCGGAACTTGCCAGTGCAGAAACAGCAACTGCTGCCACGACTGGTACATCACGGCTGACCCCGGCGGGCGTTCCCGGTGCCGCAACCGATCTTCCCATGTGGGAATTGCCATGACACTGGCCCTAATCGTTCAGCTGGCCCTTGATCAACCGCTGGGTTTCTTCCCACTTGGTACTCAGCAGATCGACATACTCTTGAGCGGTCAGGAGCTTATGCTCGGTCTCCTGATGAAACAGCCACCCCGTGCCATAACCATCCGTGTTAATCGCCGAGGGGTCGTTGAGGACTACTGGGTTAAAGTCAAGGATTCGGCCATCCGCCGGAGCGTACAAGGAGGATACGGCCTTGGAGCTTTCGATCTGGCCGATCTCCTGCTTCTTCCGCACGAGAGTATTGGCGTCGATTGTCCAGTCGAGGAAGTACACGTCCTGTAACATCCGCACCGAGTAAGCCGTAAACCCCACCCGAAAGCCACAGGCATCATCCTGCAACCAGAGATGGTTGTCGGAGTACCAGCGGTCCATCGGAATCCGGGCCTCGTATTTGCCCATCAGGAAAATCAACGATTCAGACATGAACACCAGCATCCCAGACAGCGGAAAAAGTCTGAGTACATCGTAAGGAGCCCATCGCCTTGGAAGAAGGATCGCGATGATCGTTTCGAACAAAATCGAATTGCCCAAACCCGCACTGCAATTTTCCCCGCACTGCGATTTTCATTGACGAAAGTCACTTGAAGTATCTCGTCGAGATGAACTTTTCCGGCGGAGATGTGGCGTTTGGAGGTGAGGATCGTTCAGGTTGGTAAGCACTCTTGGTCCCCGATCGGGGGGGGCGACCGTTGAATTCCAGTCAACCGCGGATGGTGGTCCGCAGCGGCCCGCCCCGCCAAATCGGGGTCAACCAGGGCGGAGTGTGGAAATGTGTCGGCGGGACGGATACGATCCAAAACCTCTGATACGTCAACAGCAGAGGTGACTTTGCGTCGCCTGATTCTCACTGCTGAAGACAGATCAGTCTCCTCCTTTCCCCAAAACAAGAAGAGTTCCCTGGGATGAGCACCGAACAACTTGACAGCGATGCGGGAAACGCCATCGCACCAAACGCCCACCGACTGCTCTGGGCAGGCTTCATGGCGATTCTCGCCGCCGGAGTTGGTTACTCTGTCCGTGGAGGCATTTTGGGCCAATGGGCCAATCAGTTCGGGTTTTCAATGACCGAACTGGGAGGAATCACCGGAGGTGGCCTGACCGGCTTCGGGATTGTGATCATTCTCAGCTCGCTGATCGCTGACAAAGTCGGTTACGGCAAGCTGATGGCTGCGGCGTTTCTGTGTCACGTGGTTTCGGCTGTGTTGACTTATTCGGCCCCTGCGGCCTTCGCCTCGGGCGGCAAAGAAGCGGCGTTTAACTGTCTGTTCTGGGGGATGTTCATCTTCGCGATCGGGAACGGACTGTGCGAAGCTGTGGTGAATCCACTGACCGCGACACTGTTCCCCAAGAACAAGACGCACTACCTGAATATTCTCCACGCTGGGTGGCCTGCGGGGCTGGTGCTGGGAGGTTTGGCTTCGTTCTTTATGTCCGAAGTCAAAGACGGTGACACCATTGTCAGAGAGGCCATCGACTGGAAGATCCAGATGTCTCTGTTCATGATCCCGGTGATCCTGTACGGCATCATGCTGCTGGGGCAGAAGTTCCCCAAGTCCGAGGCCGCCAGTGCCGGTGTCTCCGTCGGTGACATGATCGGCACACTGTTTGCGCCGCTGATGGTGTTTCTGCTCGTCATCCATGCGATGGTGGGTTATGTGGAACTGGGAACCGACTCGTGGATCAGCAAGATCACCGGATCGATCATGGAAAACCCGGCTTACGGTCTGGCCCTGTTCGTGTACACGTCGCTGCTGATGTTCGCGTTGCGGTTCGTCGCGGGGCCCATCGTCCATAAGATCTCTCCGCTGGGACTGCTGTTTGTCAGCGGTCTGCTCGGAGCGACCGGTCTGACACTGCTGGGCAGTGCGGAGTCGGTGACGGCCTGTATCATCGCTGCAACGGTGTACGCACTCGGCAAGACGTTCCTGTGGCCGACAATGCTCGGTGTGGTTTCAGAACAGTTCCCGAAGGGCGGAGCCATCGCCATCGGAATGCTGGGCGGAGCGGGAATGCTCTCCGCAGGTCTGCTCGGCGGACCGGCGATTGGATTCAAGCAGGATTACCACGCCTCAGCCAACCTGGCGGAATCGAAGGAAACGTTCGACCGCTACAAGGCCAGTGCGCCAAGTAAGTTCTTCGGATTCGAGGCCGTGGGACTCGACGGAGCCAAGGTGGGCGTCCTGGAAAACGATGGCAAGGATCTGGATCGCGACCTGAAGCTGGTGGCTGATGGCAAGCTGAAGGACGAAAAGGGTAATGTGAAGGCCCTCGGGGAATGGTGGGCCACGGCCAAAACTTCGGCAAAGGTTGACAAGAAGCCGGTCTCGGCCGCAGGCGTCTTTGGAGGCAAGATGGCCCTCAAACTCACCGCCTATGTGCCCGCGACGATGGCGGCCTGCTACCTGCTGCTGATCCTCCTCTTCCGGGCCAAGGGCGGCTACAAGGCTGTACACGTGGAACAGGAAGGAACGCACTAACCATCCCGTAATGATCTGCGGCAAGCCTCGATCGGGTGTTCACCCCCTGGCGAGGATGGCTGCCGGTTTTGACAGGAAGGCAGTCGCTTTCACGAACTCGTAGAACGCTCCGCCCCGGCTCGCAAAAGCCGGGGCGGTTGCATTGAATACCTGGAGTTTTCCGGTGTCCCGCAGCTAGATCGAGATCCCCACTTCATTCCGCCTTGACCTGGCTATCGGCCGGAACAGCACAAGCCATTGCGAATTTCCTACGGGAAATAGGGGATGTCGCCGGGGAAGCCAATCTCCGCTCGCTAAGTGGGAACGAGCGGGTTAGCATCAGACCTCAGTTCTCTCCTCACTGAGGTCGACTCGTGTCCTCTGAATTTCAATTCACCCTGCAAACGACCGACAACACCTCCGCAGGCCGAGCCGGGCTGTGGCAGACGCCGCACGGGATTGTCGAGACCCCGGCGTTCATGCCAGTGGGAACTAAGGCCACCGTCAAAGGGGTCTGGCCGGGGCAGCTGCGACAGATTGGAGTCCAGAAGATACTGGCCAACACCTATCATCTGGCTCTGCGCCCCGGTTCCGAGGTGGTCCGCGACCTCGGTGGGCTGCACACCATGATGAACTGGGATGGGCCGATCCTGACCGACAGCGGGGGGTTCCAGATCTTCAGCCTGACTGAGTTAAGGCAGATCGACGATCAGCAAGTCGTCATCAAGTCGCATCTCGATGGCAGCCTGCTCCAGCTTTCCCCAGAGCGAGCGGTCGTAATTCAGGAAGACCTCGGGGCCGACTGCATCATGTGCCTTGACGAGTGTCCGCCGCACGATGTTTCCCGCGAGCGAATTCGACAGGCTGTCGAACGAACCACCCTCTGGGCCAAGCGGTGTCGCGAGGCCCAGACGCGTTCGGACCAGGCACTGTTCGGCATTCTGCAGGGGGGGACGGACCGGTCGCTTCGTGAACTTTCAGCGAAGGGACTCCTGCCGATCGAATTTCCCGGGTATGCGATCGGCGGTCTGAGTGTCGGCGAGAAGCCCTCCGAGATGTACGACACACTCGACTTCACGGTCCCGATGCTGCCCACGGATAAGCCGCGTTATCTGATGGGGGTCGGGCGTCCGATCGATATCGTTGAAGCCGTCTGTCGCGGGGTCGACCTGTTCGATTGCGTTATGCCGACCCGCAATGCCAGAAACGCAACCGCTTTTACTCGAAGTGGTTCCGTCAAACTCAGGAACTTGAAGCACACGCGGGACACCACTCCGCTGGACCCCGACTGCCCCTGCTCAACATGCACTCAATTCAGCCGGGGGTATCTGCGGCATCTTTTCATGGCGGGAGAGATGCTCGGGCCGATGCTGCTTTCTGTTCACAATCTGGCGTTTTACCAGACCGTGGTCCGGGAACTCCGAACCGCTATCAAGAACAATCGATTGGCCGAATATCGCGAGACATTCATTCGGAATCTTGAATCGTCTCCCGGTCAGGCTTAGAGTGATGGGACTCTGCCGGATCATTCTGTCTCTTCATTCGTTACGGCGGATATACTCCGGAAGGTTCCTTCCGGTCCATCGTCCCGATGTGCGTGTTCAGCTGGGTCACCTTGCGAGGTGACACAAGGAGTTGGTTTACCGATGTCCGAATCAGTCATTGAGATCCGCAACCTGACCAAGATCTATCGCGACTTCTGGGGTCGCGCCAAGGTCAAGGCGGTTAATTCACTGAGCCTGGAGGTCAAGAAGGGGGAAATTTTTGGCCTCCTGGGACCGAACGGTTCGGGAAAGACAACCACCCTGAAGATGCTGCTGGGGCTGCTCTTCCCCACCGAGGGAGAAATCAAGATCCTCGGAAAGCAGGCCCACGATGTGAGCAAGAACGAGAAAATCGGGTACCTGCCCGAGGAGTCGTATCTGTACCGCTTTCTCAATGCGGATGAAACGCTGGAGTTCTACGGTCGGCTGTTCAACATGCCCGCTTCGCTCCGCAAGGAACGCCGCGACAAGCTAATCGAAATGGTCGGATTGCAGCATGCCCGCAAGCGGCAACTCAAGGAATACTCCAAGGGGATGACCCGCCGGATCGGCCTGGCCCAGGCACTGATCAACGATCCCGAGTTAGTGATCCTCGACGAACCCACGAGCGGCATGGATCCGCTGGGAACCCGCGAGGTGAAGGACTTGATCCTGAAGCTCCGCGACCAGGGCAAGACCGTCGTGATGTCGAGCCACCTGCTGGCCGATGTGCAGGACGTGTGCGACCGGATCGCCATTCTCTACGGGGGCGAACTGAAGGTTCTCGGTGACGTAAAAGAGTTGCTCGAATCCAAGGGGGAAACCCAGCTCGTCACATCCAAGCTGGATCCTTCGGCTCTGGCGGAAGTGGAGGCCGTCCTCAAGAAGCATGGGGCAGCCTTGCGCAGCAGTTCGTCGCCTACCGCCAGTCTGGAGGAGTTGTTCCTCCGAACGGTCGAAGAGAGCAAGGCCCGGCCCGGTCGGCGGTACGCCCCGGGAGAAACCCCCAAGGCCTAGTGGCCGACTGGCTCCGAGGGATATTCCATCCGCTCTGGAGCCTGCGTGGGAACCAGCCATCCTAGTGCCCAGCGCGTTCATTCCATTTCTTCTCGCTGGCAGCTGGCATGATCTGGAACTCAGGTTCTTCTTCGAGTGTTCTTTCAGGGGTTTGATCCCAAATGAATTTTCTGTCCGAAATCACGACCTGGCTGGTCGTTGTTCTGGCGCTCGGTGCCGTGGCCGGTCTGACGGGTATCGTGACCAGTTGGCTGATGGCTGGCACGCGCGGCGTGAAAATGTTCGCAGGGGTGCTCAGCCGGGGCATCAAGGATCTGGTGCTGTTGTCACCACGCAGGATTTTTGCCATCACCAGTCTGACCGTCCGGGAGTCCGTCCGCCGCAAGGCACTCTGGATCGGTGCGGTCTTCCTGCTGCTGTTCATGTTTGCCGGCTGGTTCATTGGTGATGCCAAAGAATCCACTCCCGCCAAGCCCTATATCAGCTTCGTGATGACCACGACCCGCTGGATGCTGTTGCCCGTGGCGGTGCTGCTCTCCTGTTGGGGGCTGCCGGCGGACATTCGCGACCGATCCCTGCACACCGTCGTCACCAAACCGGTCCGGCGCAGTGAAGTCGTCCTGGGACGGATCGCCGGATATGTCGCCGTGATGACCACACTCCTTCTCGGGGTGAGTCTGGTGGGCTTCCTATGGGTTCAGCGAGTCGTCCCCGAGCGGGCCCAACGCCAACTGGTCTCGCGTGTGCCGATCGGAGGATCAGGGCGGACGGTGAAATCCACCTCGACGGAGGAGCTGGAAGAGATCCGGCGTAATGTCGGCGACCAACTCGACATCCGTCAGTTCATCGAAGGTGCCACCACCGAACGGGCCATCTTTGTCTTCGATGAGATTCACGAAGACCTGTTCCCCGGCTCTGACGACATCCGCCTGGAATACCGGTTCGAAGCCTTTCGCTCGTACAAGGGTGACTTGAATACGGAAATTGAATTTGCCGCAGAAGTCGTAAATGAAAAGACCAAGGCCCGAGCGGCGATCGGAGTGTACCCGGTGAACGAGTTTTCGACTGAGTTCGCCCACGTCCTCAACGATGGCAAAGAGGAGAACCTGATTCTTCTCAGTCGCAAACTGACCTACATCCCGGACGGGGCGGACGCCCCGATTGAAGCCGACCTGTTCAAGGACTTCATCGTGGATGGCCAGCTCAAGGTGGAGATTGCCTGCCTGGACTCCCAGCAGTATCTGGGGGCGAATTCGAGCGATCTGTTCATCCGCCTGCCGGACCGCCCCTTTGCCAGCGGCTTCTGGAAAAGCATCTTCGCCATGTGGTTGGCCTTGGTGCTGACGGTCACGATCGGGACAACGTCCAGCTGCTTTCTGAAGGGGCCGGTGTCCACGCTGGCCACGACGGGCCTGCTGGTCCTAGGAACCTTCCTGAAGACCGGCCTGCTGTCCCGGTTGAATGACTTCTTTCTCCAGGGACAGACTCTGGGCGGAGGCCCCGTGGAGGCTTTCTTCCGAACGATCTGGGGGATGAATGAGTCGAGTCCCATGGACGCATCGCCCACGACGGCAGCCATTCAATTTATCGATGGTGTCGTGTTCAACCTGCTGAACGTGTTCCAGCACCTGATTCCGAGCCTGACGGTGTTCGATGGCACGCCGTATATCGCAAACGGTTTCGATGTGCCGTTGTCGACATGTATTTTGCCGAGTCTGTTTATCACGATCGGCTTCTTCATCCCGTGCTACATCATCGGTTACTTCGCGCTGCAACTGCGTGAACTGGAGGCAAAATGAACAATCTCACTTCAGGTCAGCGCAAGCTGATCTATATGCTCGGTGTGATTTTGCTGCTGTCGATCAGTGCCTGGTTGGGAATGCCCTCCTCCGGCGAACTCGGCACCGGAGGAAAGATTGCCATCAAGCGGCAGGAGTATCAGCTCGGTGAGGCGACCCTCGGCGATGTGGACCCGGCCAGTTCGACCATGAACCTGGTCCTGCTGGGATTCCGGGGGATTGCTTCCAGCATCCTCTGGAGCGAGGCCGAGCACTACAAAATGCACAAGAACTGGTCCCAGCTGCAGCAGACAGCGGACTCCATCACTCTGCTTCAACCGCACTTCCGTCAAGTGTGGGAGTACCAGGCGTGGAACTTGGGCTTCAACGTGTCGGCGGAGTGCGATGCCGTCGCCGACCGGTATTACTGGGTGAAGGAAGGGGCTCAGTACATCATGAAGGGAACTCGCCGCAGTTCGCATTACCCCGAATTGCAGTTTGAAACGGGCCGCTTCTTCAGCCAGAAGCTCGGGAAAGCGGATGAAAAGGAGCAGTTCCGCGACTTCTTCATTCATGACCCGGAAGTTGTGGCCAAGCAGTCCAAGGAGATTCGCGATGAACTGCAACAGATGAAGATCAAGAACCCGGGGCAATATGTGGCTCAGAATCAGTACCGCGACCCCGCAGTGAATCCGGATGGAATTGACAATTACCTGGAAGCCAAGAAGTGGTACGAACGGGCCAATGCGTTGACGGACAGGGGACTGGAACAACACCGCATGGACCTCCCCCTGTTCCAGGCGTACCCCTACCACTGCATGATAGATTACGCGGAAGCCCGCGAGCAGGATGGCTTCTACAACGAGAACGACACCACGGAAATTGCCGCCTGGGATGCCGAGTCGATCCGGGCCTGGAAAGATGCCGGAAGCGACTGGTTTAATATCTACGGTTCCAAAGTGTTCACCGCAGCCGGAACCGCAGACGCCATCACCTTTACGCTGGCCGGCACGGAAGAAGACCTGAACAAGATGGGGGCCGTGGATGGTCAGCTGGTCCGGGCCGTGAACCCCTCGGACAACACGCGATCCAAGATTTTCTGGCAGGATCGTTACCGCTCAATGACGAACTTCAACTACTGGATGTTCCGAACTGGTGTCGAACAACGTCAGAAACTGGTCGAAGCCCGACGCTGCTTCCATGTCGGGAAGAAAGCCTTTCGAGAACGTTTGGCCGAACAGGAAGCACTGGCCACCCTGCTGCGAGGATGTCAGTTGCTGCAGGACATTCTCAATGAAGAGGGGATGCGCGATGAGACGACCGGGATCAGCAAGATCGTCCTGAATGAAGGGGGAGACGGCTTCATCGAGGACGCCCTCAAGTCGCTGCTGATTATCGAGCGGATTAACAAGGGACTCCCGAAGGACTGTCCGCTGCTGGAACTCTGGACGGAACCCGATCTCCAGGACAAGCGTGCGGAACTACGGGAGAAGTTCATTCGCTGGGCGGGAGACGATGGCAGTACGCCTTCGCTCCCCTCCACCGGCGGCACGGAATTGCCTGAATTGCCATCCATCCCTTAGCGGGGCTTCTGGCATGATCCAATGAATCCCACAGCCCGCATCGGTGACTCCGATGCGGGTTGTGTGTTTTTCTGACATCCGCCTGCGGGGTTCCCGATTCTCGAATCGAGGTGGGCGGATTCCGTTCCGCGCAGATCCGTCTACAATTCCGGATCTCCCTCGATCTCTTCTCCGGAATCATTCCCAATGGTCACAATCCGCCCCGTTCGTCGTGCCCTGGTCCCCGTCAACTCCGACGCCGCTCACCGGACCTCCGCTCCCAATTACGATGAGTTCCAGAGTGATCTCGAAATCTGGGAAATGCTGCAGGATCGTCCTGAGAACGTTCTCCGGGTCAAAATGCCCCACTGCCATGTCACGTCTCCAGATCAGATCTACGCCGAAGACGCGCCACAGGCTCTCGATCACGCCGAAGAACAGTGGACATGGCTCCGCAGCTGTGGTCTGCTCCGGGAACAGCCGGGCCTGATGTGGGTCTATCAGATCGTCTCGCCCAAGCGGCCCGACGCCCCGCAGATGGGCTTGGGCGGATATGGTCGCACCGCTGAAATCCGCACTGCTACCTCCCCGGATGGCTGCATCATCCGCAATGAAGGAATTCGCCAGGAAAAAGCCGAAGGCCGCGCCCGTCTGATCCGCCGGATCAAGGCATACATCGGTACCGTCAATCTGGCGGTCCGGGATGACACAGGCCAGTTGCTCACCGCCCTCGAAGCCCATGCGGCCTCCGGTCCGTGCAGCTACGAGGCTACCGATGAAGCGGGGAACATCCACCGCGTCTGGTTGGTGACCGACGCTGGGGAGATTGCGAAATTTACGGCCCTGATGGATGCCGAACCCGCCGCGTATGTCGCCGATGGCAACCACCGGAGCGCGGCAGCGGCCTCGCTGGGTTATGAAGAGTTCCTGACCGTATTCTTTCCCACGAGCCGACTGGGGCTGGAGCCATACAACCGGCTGCTCCCGTCCAATGGTCTGACCCGTGACGAGTTCTTTGACCGGCTGAGCGCATCGTTCGACATCCAGCATCTGGGCCAGGTGCCACCGTACCGCCCGGCTGCGGTCAATACGATGGGGATCTACTTTGGGGGTGAGTGGAGCGTTGCCACTCCCAAGGCAGGGGTATTCAATCCGGACGATGCCGCCGAAGCCATTGATTCGGACATCGTTCAACGGCTCATCATCGACCAGATCCTGGGGATGCCGGACGGTCGCGACAAGCGGATCAACTACGTTGGCGGCAACAAAGATGCGGCGTATCTCGTCAGCCGCGTCAATGAGGGAGAATATGACCTGGCGATCTCCCTGGCCCCGGTCACAATGGATCAGTTCTGCGCTGTATGTGAACAGAACAAATTCATGCCTCCCAAATCGACCTGGTTCGATCCCAAGATTCGTAGCGGGCTGGTCATGGCACTTCTCGATTGAGCAGCCTCGATCTCCGCGGTTAAGGACCATCCCCAGTTCATCGTCTCCGGAAGAACCAGATGAACGCTGATCAACTTCGTGCCTTGCAGGCTCCCATCAAGGCCCGCTTCCGGGAGAACCCCGAATCAGCGCAGGTCGTACTCTGCGCCCACGGAACATTGAACCGCGAACGGTGCATCTGCCAAATTCCCACGCACCGCGGACCAGTCACCGAGGCCGGATTGCACGAACTGACCGGAGGGGATGGCCGCTGGGCCTGCAGCGCCGTCATGCTGCTCGAAGCCCTGATCGGATGCGCGGGAACCACCACCTGCGTCGTCTCGACAGCCCTGGGGATCGACTTCTCCGCGGGAAAGATTCGGGCGGATGGGGCGATCGATTTTCGAGGAACCATGGGGGTCAGCCGCGAAACTCCAGTCGGCTTTCAGCAGATCACGGTCTCCATCGAACTGATCACTTCCGCCGACGATGCCCAACTGAACAAGCTGAAAGAATTGACCGAACGCTATTGTGTGGTGGCTCAATCGCTGAAAACTCCGGTCACGACCCGGGTCGTGCGAATGACACCATAACCTGCGGAAGCGGGGAATGGATTGTCTGGCGTTTCTCCTCCATCGGATCGATGTCTCCGCAGGTGGCCGGTGTCCCCGGACGGCGGAAACTCTGCACCGATCCCTGACGACGGAACCGAGGGCCGGTATGATGTGGTTCCGGTCAGCTCCTCCTTCCTGACATCTTTCCATGCCCCCCAAGACATCTGACGGTCCGCGTCCTCATCCGTTCCAACCTCCTCAGGGGGCCCTCGCGCTCATCCCAGGTTCTGCCAGCCCCGTCCTGGCGGGAAAGATCGCTGCGGCGATGGGTGTCCGACTGACCCCCGCCGAAGCGCACTACTTCAGTGAAGGCAACGTCTTTGTCCGGGTTCTGGAGAATGTTCGTGGCCGGGACTGCTATGTGATTCAGGGGATTCATAATCCGGTGAATGACAACTTCATGGAGTTGTTGTTCTGGATTGATGCCCTCAAGCGGGCCAGTGCGGCTCAGGTCACGGCCGTCATTCCCTTCTTCAGCTACGCCAAGGCGGACAAGAAGGATGAACCTCGCGTTTCCATCCGAGCCCGCGTCTGTGCCGATGCCATTGAGGCTGCCGGGGCCGATCGTTGTCTAATGATGGACCTGCACAGCCCGCAGATCCAAGGCTTTTTTCACATCCCGGTCGATCATCTGTATGCCCGCTATGTGGTGGCGGATCATATCAAGAGCATGGGATTGACCGATCTGGTTGTCTGCAGTCCAGACGTGGGATTTGCCAAGAGTGCCTCGGCCTTTGCGAACTATCTGGGGGTGCCCGTCGTGATTGGGAACAAGACCCGTCTCGACCATACGGAGTCGGCTCGCGTTCTCGAGGTGATTGGCGATGTCAAAGACAAAAACGTGCTGATTGTGGATGACTTTACGATCTCGGGCGGCACACTGATCTCGATGGCTGAAGTGCTGAAAAGCCGGGGAGCCAAGGATATCTACGCAGCGGTCTCACATGGCGTGCTGACACGGGACGCGACCCTCAAAATTGCCGCCAGCCCGATCAAGCGGTTGTTCATGACCGACACCATCGAGGGAAAAGACACTTCGATGCCCGAGAA
>QWPB01000187.1 GCA_003671275.1 Planctomycetota bacterium
GACGCCGCTGTCAGAACACAGCTGACTTCTTCCGATTCGTAGACCTTCGGCAGGATCGATGGCGATAGATCGAGCTTCTTCAGCAGCTGCGAGGACCACTTGCGGTTCTGAACATCCAGCAGCAGTGTCCCCGAGGCGTCACTCACTTCGGTCGCGAATTCCCCGGTCAAACGCAGCCGGACATAGTCCTTAGGGAGCAGGCAGCTGACCATGCGTTCGTAGTTTTTCGGCTCGTTGTTTCGCAGCCAGAGAATCTTGGGTGCGGTGAACCCGGTGAGGGCAGGGTTGGCGACCATGCCGATCAGCTTCTTGCGTCCTCCGGCCCGCTCTTCGATTTCGGTACATTCCGCGGCGGTCCGCTGATCATTCCAGAGGAGGGCGGGGCGAATGACCTGCTGGTTCTTGTCGAGGAAGACGCTGCCGTGCATCTGTCCGCTGAGTCCGATCCCCTTGACCTCGGTGGCTTTGACTTTGCCGCTCTTGAGAATCATCTGAATCGTGGAGACGGTTGCCTGCCACCAGTCTTCCGGGTTCTGTTCCGACCAGCCGGGCTTGGGGCTGTACAGCGGGTACTCGACCGTGGCCGAGGCGAGGATCGTTCCGTCCTCGCGAATCGCGATGGTCTTGGTGCCGCTTGTGCCAATATCAACGCCCAGAAACACGCTCATTGCGATCGCCCTGCGATGGATACTCGGTGAGAGGAGAGGGGCGGCAGTTTATCAGGCTTGAATCACAGAGCGTAGCGATCCGCAGCGCACACACCTGGAACCCTCGTGATGTTCTTCATTGGGACCGCTGTCGGTCGGCACGCTACGTCAGGATCTCTCGCAACACCTGGCCGTGGACATCGGTCAGGCGGAAATCGCGACCGGCGTAGCGGTAGGTCAGCTGTTCGTGGTCAAAGCCGAGCAGGTGCAGGATTGTCGCGTGCAGGTCATGGACGCTGGTCGGCTTATCGACCGCTTTAAATCCAAAGTCATCGGTGGCCCCGTAGGTAGTGCCCCCCTTGATGCCGCCCCCGGCCATCCAGGTACTGAATCCCCAGTGGTTGTGATCGCGGCCCATCTGTTCCTTGCCATCGCCGCCCAGTTCGACTGTCGGCGTCCGTCCGAACTCGCCCCCCCAGATTACCAGGGTTTCTTCAAACATTCCGCGCTGCTTCAAGTCGTGCATCAAGGCTGAGATGGGGCCGTCGATCTCCCCTGCCAGTTTCCGGTGATTGGCCTCGATCTGATTGTGGTTGTCCCACGGTTGACCCGCACCATGCCACAGCTGGACATAGCGGACCCCGCGTTCGAGCAGCCGCCGCGCAATCAGCGTTTGGCGACCATGGACGCCGTCTCCATACCGCGCTTGCACATGATCGGGCTCCTTCGAAATATCGAACGCTTCCGCCGCCTCGGTTTGCATCCGGAAGGCCAGCTCGAACGATTGGATTCGGGCGTCGAGCCGCGAGTCGGTCCGCTCCTCCATATGCTGGGTATTGAATGCCTTGAGCAGATCGAGCTGTTTCCGCTGCACAGCCAGCGAGGCATGCGGACTGCGGATGTTCTCGATCAGTTTTTCGAGTTCGCGATGCTGGGGATCGACGAAGGTGCCTTGGTAGATGCCCGGCAGAAAACCCGACTGCCAGTTCTCGGAGTCCTTGATTGGCATCCCGTTGGGGCACATCGCGATGAACCCCGGCAGGTTTCTGTTCTCTGCCCCCAGCCCATACATGACCCACGCCCCGACGCTGGGCCGCGGCTGGACTGAGTCGCCGCAGTTCATCAGCATCAGTGATGGCTCGTGATTGGGAACCTGCGCATACATCGAGCGGATGACGGCCATGTCGTCGGCATGTTCGGCAGTCTTAGCAAAGATCTCGCTGATTTCGAGGCCGCTTTCCCCATACTTCTGAAACTTAAACGGTGACGGAAATGCCGCACCGGTCTTCCGCTCGGTGGTCAGGTTGATGGGAGCAGGTTTCCCAGCGTAAGTCGTCAGCGCGGGCTTGGGATCGAACGTGTCGACGTGCGATGGCCCGCCATTGCAGAAGAAGTGGATGACCCGTTTCACCTTGCCGGGGAAGTGCGGCATCTTTTGTCCCAGACCGGCATCCGACGGAGCTGCCTGCACCACGCTCGTGCGTTCATCCAGCAGCAGCCCCGCCAGACCAAGAGCCCCCAGTCCCATGCCGGACCGTTGAAGCAGAGACCGTCGAGAAAGGATTCCCATGTCGAGCATCACAGCACCCATCAAGGAGGTTGGATGTCTTCAGTGTAGCCGAGAGAGGGGTTCCGGGAATACCAGAGCCGCCAGTGAGATGTCAGGGTCGTCGTCGAATTGTGAATTCATCCAGTCACGGCCCCCCGTGGGGAGGGGGGGCGATTCACCAACGTTCCTGACACAAACACGCGATCGGGGCTGCGCTCAGTCCTCGGCCTTGCTCCCGTCGCCGCACATCTTGACGATGCGGGGATCAAAACGCCCGATGGTGTCGACGAGATCGAACTGGTGCTGCATCACCTCGTGGATATCCTTGTAGACACCGGGGACTTCATCCGAACCGGCGGACAAAATTCGAACGCCTTTCTTGAAGAGATCACTCGCCACGGCCTTAATCCGGAATTTTTCCCGGCCCTGAGTCCGCGACATCAGCCGGCCCGCCCCGTGCGAGGCGGACTCCAGCGAGTCCCGATTTCCCGTGCCGCGAACGATGAAGGCCGGACTGGCCATCGATCCCGGGATCACGCCTAGAACGCCCGCTCCGGCGGGCGTTGCCCCCTTGCGATGCACGACCACCTCGCGGCCATTGTGAGTCTCCTTCCACGCAAAGTTATGGTGGTTTTCGACACCGGCCAACACTTCGGCCCCGATCAAATGGGAAACGTTGCGGTGAATCACATCGTGGTTCGCCGCTGCATAATCCCCCATCAAGTTCATCGCCGCCCAGTACTCCTGACCGGCCTGCGTCTCCAGGTCCAGCCATGCCAGCCGTCCGAATTTGGCGTACTTGCGCGGCAACAGATCCCGCGCCAGCACGCTATACGTCTCGCACACGGCGTGACCCGTTCCTCGGCTGCCGCTATGACTCAGTAGTGCCATGTATTTCCCCGGCGACAGCCCCAGCTCCGGACGGTCGATCGTCACCACGCCGAACTCGACAAAGTGATTCCCGGAACCGCTTGTTCCCAATTGCTTCCAGGCTCGGTCCTTGTTTTCCCGCGTGATTCGCGTCACGGTCCAGTCTTGGTCAAGGACGGGGTGGAGCTGCTTTCGTGAATGGGCGCCGCCCGATCCGAAGACGGTGCCGTGTTCCAGGGCCTTCTCGAAGTCCGGAAACCGCTTGTCGTCCTCCAGCGCCGTCACTGGCAAATCCAGAATCGACAACTTCATGCGGCAGGCGATATCGACCCCCACCGCATAGGGGCAAACCGCATTATCGAGTGCCAGCACACCGCCAATGGGCAGCCCGTACCCCAGATGCGCATCGGGCATCAGTGCCGCCCCGACGGCATTCGGCAGGCAGCAAGCGTCCTCCATCTGCTGGATGGCGTTGACATCGATCCCGTCCCGTCCCCAAATGCGGTAGGCAAGCGGTTCGCGCGTCGGAGCCTCCTCGTTCTCGGGATCGAGCAGGGCCTTCGCAAAGGCACCGAACAGAGCGTCCTCGGTAAAGGTCGCGGGTGCGGCCAGTACCTCGGCGATCTGCTTGGGGCCATGTTTCCCCTTGATCGCCCCCGTCATGGCGGCTTGTTGTACGGCTTGAATCGCTATGCCGACACAGTGCTCGGGAACGCCGAGCTTCATCAGTTGTTTCTTGTTCATGATCCCGCCGAGACACGTGGAAGAGTCAGTCGGTTCGCGGCATCATGGTCAACCCTTTGCCTTGTTGCCAGAGGGAAGTCCGGCATTCGTTCGAGGGCTGTTTTCAAGCCCGTCAATGGAAGGCGTGATCGAGGTCCGATACGGCGAATTCCGGTTCTGGCTGTGGTGTCTGTGTCAGGAATATCATTATGTCGGGGAGGTCATCCAGCCTGTCAATCCCTTCAGAATATCGACAGACTGGAAGCCCATCCCACGTTTTTCAACGGACGGTTAGTCGGGCAGCTTGATCTCCACCGACCGAAACCAGCGCAGTATGCCCATCAACAGGGCGGTTCCACCCAACGCCGCGCTCAACAGCCCCAGCAACAACAATCCGTCGCCAAACAGGCGGCGGATGGCAAACCGGGTCAGACGGTCTTCTTCACCAGGTTGGGCATTCAGCGAGATGTCGATCTCAAACATCCAGATCCAGCGCCACGCGAACAGGACCAGAATTGCTCCCGCCGCCAAAAATGGCCCATAGGGAACGGCACGTTCTCGAGAGATTCGCCGCGCCAGTGGCCCCAGTGTTAGCGCCAGTAAAGGCGCGAAAAAAAACGCGATGACGGTTGGCTGCCATCCGAGAAAAGCGCCCACCATGGCCATCAAGGTCACGTCGCCGCTGCCCATGGCGGGTTGACCGAGAACTCTTTCGGCGACACTCTTCACCAGTTGAGTCAGACCCGCTCCCACACCGGCCCCGACCAGACTCCACGCCAGTCCATGCAGGTGGGGGTGCTCCGCCAGCCACACCGGGATATCGGGGCCTTTGATTTGCGGGATCTCGGCATTCCAATCGACCCACACATGGGCGATCTGCAAATCACCGACCAGGAAGGCCGCGGTGATCGCGATACTGCCTCCCAGGAATAACACAAAATCCGGGATATAGAGCGTGGCCAGATCGGTGGCTGTGACGACCAGCAGGCACGCCAGAAAGACCAGATGAAACAGTATCCGTAACGAATGGGTCATGACGCTGGGGCGGACTTCGGGCACCTCCTGGCAATGTCCCGCATGCATGGCCCAAGCCAGTCCGGCCCCCAGCGCAGCCGCAACGATGGTCATGCCGACCTTCCAGTGTCCGGGCTCACCGCCGCATAGCCGCAGGGCGGGACCGGTCAGACTTCCCGTCAGCAATGCGGTGATGAATGCTCCGATGATCATCCAGGTCGGGGCGTTCAACGTGTTGACGAATTGCTCCAGCCAGACCATATCCCCACATCCTGTTCATGTTGCGGCCGTGGCATCCGGTCCCAGTCCCAGATCCTCGTAAAGCGCGGTGAGCAGTTCGCGAAATCGTCGATTGTGCGGCACCTCGCCGGGGTAACCATTGGCGATGGCTGACACAACCAGGCGATGTTGGGGATCGGCAAAACCGATCGAGGACTGCGAACCTCCGTGCCCAAAGGCCCCTTCCGTAGAGTGTTGCCCAAAGCCGTAAGGAATCGTCCGGGCACCGTACCGGTTCGAGTTTGTAATCACGCCCAGCCCGAAGTCGACCGTGTGTTGAAACGTCTGATCGAACATCCCCACGCGATGCCGCTGGGTCATCCCATCGACCGTTTCGGGACGCAGGAATTGCTTTCCATTTCCATATCCGCGACTGAGGAGCATCTCGTAGAACCTCCCCAACTCGCGGATTGGTCCGCGGCAACTGCTGCCCGGTGCCGAGTAAGCGAGCATCTCGGGCCGCTGCGAATGATTCGGTCGTAGCTTCCCGTCGGTGATCTGGTAAACCTGTCCCCACGGAACGGAATTCTGGGCAATGACCTCGGAAGGCACTCCTAGCCAGCTGCGAGTCATTCCGAGCGGTTCCATTAGTTCACGGCGGATATAGTCCGCGATGGGCTCCTGACGCAGACGCCGAACGAGTTCTCCGAGGATAAACCAGCTGCGCTGCGGGTCATATCCGGCCGCTTCACCCGGAATCGCTCCGGCCTTCAGCGGAGCGGCACAGATGCGCTGGATGACGGTGTCCCAGTCGCTTTGCGGCCAGCCCAGCGCAACGGCATCGATCCCGGCCGTATGGGTCAGCAGATGCCGCGTGGTGATCGCATCCTTGGAATTCTGCGCGAACTCCGGAATCTGATTCGCGATTGGCTGATCGAGATCCAGTCGTCCCGCTTCGACCAGTTGCATGATCGCCACCGCTGTGATCGGTTTGCCCGCACTCAGCCAGGGCAGCACATGATCCGCCGTGAGGGGGTCACCCGGTTGGTTTTCCCCTAGAGCCACATCCACCAGGGGAACATGATCTCGCGAGACGTACAACTGTAGTCCCAAGTGTAATCCTCGAGTCCGCCCGGCCTCAAAGACCGTCCACACCCGTCCCAACTGATCGCGTATGGCATCCAGGGAATCAATCACAGACAGACCACCATCCACCACACAAAGGGAATTGTCCAGTTTGTATCGTCTCGTTCCTGATACAGAGCCCCAACCGTCAGGGAGATCCCTTACCGTCATCCGGGTTGTCGAGACATCAGCAGGTCGATTGCCCGCGACAGATCACGACACCCCCGCGCGAAACGTCTTTCCTTGCGAGCCTGTTCCGCAGCATGGATGGCACTTTGGTGCTCACTGGTTTCGTACTTCCAGTTTTCCTCTGTAGCGGATCGCCGCAAGGTTCCTTCGACTTCCAGAAGCATCTGAAAAAGTTCCTCCGAACTCATCGCCACGGCTGTTCGATGGGGCCGACTGAGATTGGTCTGGGAAAGTTCGTCAGCGGTGTTGAGGCGGTTTTGGGCCTCGCGCTGAATGGCGATCGCCTTGATAAACAGGATAATCAGCGCCACCGCCGAGAGCGCCGACAGGACAGAACCATACACCGGTGTTCCCGAGATCACCAAGCTGACCCCACCGACCAATGAGAACGAGATTAACCAGAACGCGACGAGCCAGATCCAACCAAGCGCACTGGGGGGGGCGTCGAGAGGTTCCGGAGCCGGGGGCGGTACATTGGCGGGCAGCTCCCCCACCTTGGCAATGATCACGGTGCTGTTGTCCGGGCCTCCCCGCAGATTCGCCAGGTGAATCAGCAGGCGACAGGCCTGAGACGCTGACAACTCACGAACTATCGCTCCCAGCTCATCGGATTCCAGCTGATTACTCAATCCATCGGTACACAGCAGAAAGGCATCCCCAGGCAGGACGACAAACGGGCCTTCCAGGTCGACTTGAACGGTCGATTCGGGGCCCAGCGATCGCAGGATGATATTGCGATGGTTGGAAAAATCGATCTTCTCGGCGGCTTTGACATCGCGCCGCCGCATCTCCCATTCCAGGCTGTGGTCAAAGGTCAGTTGATCGATTCGGTCACGACGAATCCGGTAGCACCGACTGTCTCCCACGTGGGCCAGAATGGCTCCCCGGGATGACAGCGTCAGGACCGTACACGTGGTTCCCATTCGCTGAAAATCACGGTTCTGTTCGCCCTTCTCGTGGATGGCGGCGTTGGCGGCGGTGACAGCGGCTTGCAGTGAAATCCGGGGATCCGCAATCGGGCTTTTGAAATACGTATGCGGGACCGTTTCGACCGCAATCTGGCTGGCCAGTTCGCCGACGGCATGCCCCCCCATCCCATCGGCAACCATCATCAGATGCCCGCGTCGTAAAAACTCTTCTTCATTCTGACTGACCTGAATACAAAGCGAATCTTCATTGTTCTGTCGGCGCATGCCGACATCCGAGAGCGAGGCGTATTGGACTTTCTGCTCCCAGCGCATGGGACTCCCCGGAAGATACGACGATTCCCGATCATATCGCCTGAAAAACAACATGGCTACGACGCCGCATCCTCTCCTTGAATCTGTGTGCGCGTTCGGAAAGTGGGTAGGACAGACAATCCTGTCTGTCCCATGCGTCAAGAGATTAAGTTTTCTCGCAGATCGTGGGGCAGGCAGGATGGCCTACCCTGCCTGTTCGCTGACCTGACGCACACATCTTGAATCTGGGGACGCTTCCGGCTTCCAGAGTCGATTGGCTACTTTGTCGGGACCAGTTTCACTCGGACAAATCGCGGCCAGTACAAGGTCGCATCCTGGAACAGATCGGCAAACTGAAATGAGTTGACCGCATAGGTGATCAACAGTTCGCCGTCTGTGGAAATTTCCGGATGGGCTTTGCCCGCGTAGGCAAAATAGCCCTTTCGGCTCGCTGGTTCGGGACATTTCCACAGATCCCTGGGGGCTGTCCATGGGCCCCAGGGATGGTCGGCGGTTCGAGCAACGATCTGGGGAGATAGCAGGTCGCCGTGGCTGATGACGAGGAACTGATTCTCCGGAGTCTGGTGATGCACCGAATACTCGGCGGCAATTCCCGATACCAGCGGCACGGCTCGATGAACGTCGGTTGACCAGCTCGATTCCGTGCGAAATTCCCAGGTGGCGTGATCGTGGATGGTCTGTTCGGGGACGCGGGCTAACAGCATCTGGCGGGGGGAGAGCTTTACTTGCGGCGTTTCGCGTGTGCCATAGATATAGACCAATCCTTCGTGTTTCATAACTGCCGAACCGAATAATGTTCGGCGTTCTTCGGTGATCTCTGTGAACGGTAACGGCTGACGGGAGACCTTCCACTGTGTCGGAAGCTCCAGCGGGTTTTCAATGATCGTATGAGTCACACCGACATTCTGAAATCCAAAAACGCCGGGCTCCGTGCTCTTTTGAAACTCCCACAGAAACAGGTGAACGCGTCCTTCGACGATGGTTCCGCCCAGCAGCCAGTACCAGTGCGTTGGGGTGTCAGGACGGAACAGGGCCACGGGTTTCCGGGCATCGTCAGCCCCATGATAAAACTCGAGGCGTGGCCCGGTCGGCGTGTCCGTTTGCACGCCAATCGAATTATTAATCATCCGCGAATCGACTCGCCGCCCCGCCTCGATCCGTCCCAGCAAGGTGTCACTGAAGAACCATAAAACGCGATCCGGGGCCACCCGAATCGCGTAGTTTCCGTCCGCTCCGATCCAGTCACCTGACCGTTGAAAATGGGCCTCCCAGTCGGGAGCGGGTTCGACCGACATCACCAGCAGCGGTTCGGCGGCCTCCGCCGCGACGATGGCCACCAGCAAGAGCCATACCCCGTACACACAACGCATAACCGTTTCTCTCTGTCCGCCTCGGATCAGGAAACAGGCCATGTTCCGACATTCTCAGGGATGCCTGTCGGGTGACCCTTCCGTTGGATTCAGTATTCACGGTTCGTTGGCATCGCCTCGTTCGTCGGAAGCCCGACGTTCCGAAGATGAGCCTGCTGCTACAGCCACGACTACTCGGGAACAGGCACCAGCGGGGTCGGTTCCGGTTGTCCGGTCGGGGCCGCAGACGCCGGCCGGTCGGGTACCTGACCCGGCACATAACCCGCATCAATCGACAACAATTTCACCGCCGATTGAACACTGCTCAACGGACCACTTGCCGAATTCCCCGAGGGCGTGGACCGTTCGATGATCGGTGTCATCTGTTCGACTAGCAATAGCATATCGCCCACAATTTCTCGTGTGGCTTCAGGTTTGGCGGATGTCGGGGTGATTTGTCTGGCCAACTCTGTCAGAAGTTCGGTGTCGCGATCCAGCTGCGGCAGGTCAGGACTGTCAGCATATGATTTAGCCAATGTGTCCCGCAGTTGGGCGGTCCGCTCGATAATTGCATTCGCCAACACTTCCAGATGGGCTCGGGCGCCGAACGACACTCCGGGCAGGCTGGTTCGTTGTCCCACAGAAGTTCCGGAAGCCATCGGGGTGGGCTCGACCGGGGGGCTGTCGGTGTCGTACGGCTGGGCGATGCGCTGTGCGGGAACATAGACCGGGGCCGGAGCATAACCGTACGGTCGCGGCCCACCCCCAGGGACAATCTGGATGCTCAGGCCACTGCGAGAGGGTCCATAAAACCCGCCCCGTCCCGGACCGTAGTAACCGCCACGACCGCCGCTGCCGATCCCCAGACCAATTCCCAGTCCCCCCGATTGAATGTACAGCCCCCCGCCACTGCGTCCCCGGCCTTGGGCATGCGCCGGAGAGATTTCACACAGCAGCGAGACCGCAGCCACCAAACCACCGATTTTCCACATGCGAGCGAACATTTTGGGGACTCCCTGTACTTGCCTGCCGGGTGACCAGTTGTGGTCTTCCCGGGTCGCGTTGTCCCGCATTGTACACCAATGGGTCAAGAGGGATGGCTAAAAACCCCCGCAGCCTGAATGTTGTGTCCGTCCGGAATGTCGGTACGGCAGAGAATCGTGTTTGCCGCTCAGCCCGGCAGTTCCACCCAGCTGTGGCAGCCCGCCATGCCGGGTGTTTCCTGAACGAACCGTGTCGGGTAGACGGTGACACGGGCGATCTCGATGACGAACAACTCGGGGCGTTTGTAGTGAAATCGCTGCTGAACCGCGTCCAGAGAGAGGATTTGCCGATGGAGGTGAGGAATGATGTCTGGGATCTCCGTGATGCGATGGACGGAGCCCACTTCGATATACAGTCCGATCGGGACCAACCCCGGCGAGGCCGGAGTCTCCAGCCCCTCGAGCAGTGCCGCGCCAGCCGGGGTCAGAGCTTCGGCTCCCTGGTGAAAGCGGGTGGGGTAGAGCCAGAACGCCGCATGTTCACAGCGAAACATGCCGCCCGGCTCGGCGATGCCGCCCTTGCGTAGCAGGACCGTTTGCACGCCGGTCCCGATGGCGCGGCAAACGACCGCCCATTCCTTCAGTGCTGTGTGTGTTTCGGGGAGCGTGACAGCAGGGGACATGTAGGCTCCATGGGAGTCGGGGCCAACGTAGGTCAGACAATCCTGTCTGACCCTTGAGTCAACAGCGTCTTGCGAGTCAGAACAAGATGGATCTCGCAACAGCGCAGTGGGTTGATGTGTGGCCTGTCTGCCGAAGTGGGGCAGGCAGGATTGTCTACCCTATGGCATTCTGGTCGTCTTTCTCGATGAGTACCACCAGCCAACCACGCGAAAACATCGATTCTGCGGCTCCGCCGAAGCAGTTGACCGAGACGACTCTCCAACCACGCTTAAGTTCTTCCTCAAGATGTTCCTCGACGATCCCGTGCTTGTCCTGCACGGCCATGCCCAGCCACTTGCCTGCTCCATAGACGGCGCTGTCGAGATAGATCGTCACGAGTTTTTGCATGGATTGGGCTGCTTGTCGGTCGTAATACAAAAAAGCCCAGGGGTTGCAACCCCTGGGCTTTGGCATCGCAATCAGTGCGCCGGCGGCGGGCTGTTCTGGTAGGCCCGCGCACGGAACAGGAAGTCGATGATGTTTCCCTCGTGAGGCTGCATCCAGTGCAGTTGGTTCGTGCGGATCTCGCCGACGTTCAGGCGGTCGATGTGAGTGGCATCGACGAGCTGGCTGGCCCACTTTTCGTTCTTCGTAATCGCGGTGCAGACCAGCGTCTGGCCGATCCGCTTAAGCATCTCGTCCTGCGGGCACTCCACGACGGAGGCACACGGGAACATGTACTCGGGATTGGCCAAGAAGGCATCGAGGTTGGTGACGTGGAAGATGGTCGGGCGCAGATAGTCGCACCGCTCGTGCTTAACCAAGCGATCGCCGCCCCGGTACTTGGCTGTGACGTCGCTGCAGCCGGGCTCGCGGAGTTTCTCATCAATCTGGTTGTTGACCCCTTCGGCGACGCCGGGGGTGGTGAACGCAGCCAGTCCGGCCTTGGGATCGGTCATTGGCAGCGGAGCGATCGGTCCGAGTTTCTTGGCGAGCGCATCGGCGATCTCGGCAGTATGGCGGCTGGCCCAGACGCCGGAGGCATTGATGCACGACCGACCTCCATTGAGGTAGATTGAGTCGGCCATGATGTCGATGTACTTCTCCCACTGATCGACGCAGTCATCGCCGAGGATGATCTTGCTGAAGCCCGGACCGTGGGCCTGGACGCGAGGATCGCCCTTGTACTTATCGACGGTCGCCTGACCCCCGAAGATCATCGAGCGGTTGCAGGTCTCCATCACCGCCGGGCCGCAGTCGTGCCCGCCCGGATAGAGGCAGAACGCCTCGCGGGGCACACCGGCCTGAGCGAAGGCTTCGTAGATGCGGTACGGCGTCCAGGGTTCGCTCGAACCGGGTTTGAGGACCAGACCGATCTGCAGCGGAATCACCGGCATCCACAAGGTATGGACGCCCGGCGAGTTCGAGGGCAGCACCATGCCGAGGGTCGGGCTCTGGCACTGGTAGCTGAGCATCACGCCCCGCGATTCCATGCCGTACCCACGTGAGAGGATGTCGAACGGCAGCCCGCGAGTCAGGGCTTCCAGAACCTCGCGCATGTGGGTCAGCACATACGAGTTCTTCCGCATGTTGGCCGCACACATCGCTTCCGGCAGTCCGGTTGTCGCCGACTGAATGCGGCAGAACTCTTCCGGAGTCTGCGTGCCGTTCCCCAGCGGCAGCGTCGCGTTCAGATACAGATCGGCTGCCTTCGCGCACATGTTGCACAGCTGATCGATCGTGAACTGCCGCAACAGCTCGCGAGCCTTAGCCTGCTTGCGGCCATCGAGCTTGATTTGCCCGGCGGTGGCCTGGTGGAGATATCCAAGTGTCTCACCCGTCTCGAAGTGAACGACCGGCTGCTTCTCGATCGACTCGTACGGTTTGCCCCAACGGATGACGGGGATTTCGAGCATGGCGGGGTCTCAGTGGAGGGTCATGATCTAGCGGCCCTAGATTGTAGTCACGCTGATCTCCGTTGCCACTGCCGACAGGGTGTTCTCGATCGAAGGGGGGGGACATTACTCGATCATCAGCCAGGTCCGGTGTCCGACCGGGCGATTATCCAGTCGTTCCGGCGAGGTGGGAATCCACCGGGCCCCGGGGGCCAGTTCCCGAACCCGCGATTCGCTTCCATGCAGCCATGCCATGGCGGTCGGGAGCGGGGCGTCGGAAGTGGCCATCGCGAGGTGGCGAGCGAACCAGCCAGCGGCCAGTCGGCCCATCGTCCAACGGGCGTTAATGTCCTGAAATGGACGTACCTGCTCCTGACCGTCCACTCGATAGCGCATGACATCGATTCCCACGGGGCCCCGGTAGCCGCGCTGGGCCAGCTCCCGGACTACCGGAAGAGTGGCATTCGCGGCGGGGATCACCGCCGCAGCGATCGGGTCGGCCAGATTAAGGAATCGCGTCCCCATGTATTGCCCTCGTGGATCGACGAGCAGTTCCGTGATCGCGACCAGTTTCGGCGCGGATGTGGCCGCTGGACCATCGATCTGCCACTGTACTCCGAATTCGGTCACTCGCTCCAACCAAAATTCGGCACAGACCATCCCATCGCGGCTTAAACGCTGCCTGAGCCATGCTTCGGCGGCGGGATCGAGGTCGGGGCCGTTCCCCAGAATCCGCTCGCGGGCCGCATGACTCCAGTTGGCCTTGATGACCCAGCGGCTGTCCGCCTGCCGGGACCGCAGGAAGGCTTGCACTTCGTCGGTGGATCGACAGAGGCGTGACGGGTGAAGCGGATCGGCGGATTCGCATCGCGCGGAGAACTCGCGGCTATTGGCATAGCGGACGAGATCCAGTGGTGGTGGCTTCATCTGCAGCCCCCATTGTTCTCCGAAACGGATAGCGGCGTTCGACCAGCCCCATGGTTCCAGTGTCAGACCGCTGGGCAGTTGTGATGGATGACTGACGAAGTGATCGTGTGGCCAGCCGCTGGCTTCCAATTGGTCAAGATATGTGGCGGGCAGAGAGGCGGGGCACCAGATCCGGTCCTCGGCGGTGGACACGCCGAGAAAGCCAAACGTCAGTTCTTGAACCAGACGTTCCATCGCCGCCGGGCGTCGTTGTCCCGGTGTCGCGTGCAGCTGTTCTTCGAAATCGAAGTTGCCGTAGAAAAGACGAGGCATGGGCTACGCCTCACGAGTCGCCCAGGCGGGAGGGAGAGCCGCGTAACGGACCCGCTGGTCGGTCAGGGGGTGCTGGAACTCCAGCCACCACGCGAACAGTCCCATCGGCGGAGCGGAGAGATCCAGAGTTTGAGTGTCCCCCAGCTTTCTCTCGGGGAGGTAAGTCGGATCGCCGACGATCGAGTGTCCCAGGGCCCACAGATGGATGCGGATCTGGTTCGGTCGTCCGGTTCGGGGGGTGACCTCCAGCAGAGCGGTCCCATCCGGGCGGCGATCCAGAACCTGAAATTCGGTGCGGGCCGCGCGGCCATTGGGGTCGACCTGATACGAGCCTGCCACGCCAGGGGACTCGCTCAACGGCAGGTCGCAGGTAAAAGTGTCCTCGACCGGATGGCCATTTACATGGGCCAGATACCGCTTCTCAATCTGTCCCGATTCGAACTGGGCCTGCAACTGCCGAGCGAAGTTTCGGGTGCGGGCAAATAACACGACTCCTTCGGTATTTGCGTCGAGGCGATGAACCGGGCGCGGATTGTAGGGGCGGTAAACCTCGGTCAGGATCTGCTGCAGGGTATTGCGATTGAACCGCCCGCTGGGGTGCATCGGCAGTGGAGCGGGTTTGTGAATGACAACGAGCGCCTCGTCCTCATGCAGCAGTTGGATATGGGCATTCACTGCGGGTTCGCATATCGCCCGCTGGACATGCAGGAACCGCTCGCCGCCGCGCACGATGTCTTCCGGCTGGGCTGGCACCGGTTCCGGTCCGGGCATCTTGCCAGGCGATTGTCGCTTGAGGAGCCGTCCTTCGGCGCAGGTTTGGAGCCAGGCTTCCCGTGGGATGTGTCCCAGCAACCGCTCCAGCATCTCGATGACCGTGAGCCCATCACATTCGGCAGGGACATTCAGCGGTCGACGATTGTCGCCGAGCAGTGAGCCGGGGAGGGGGGTTGTGGCCTGCTGGATCGCTGCCTGCCGCTCGGCGATCGCCTGAGCGGTGCGGTCCTCTGCCGGGCGATGGCAGAAAGGGCAGGAGATACCGAAGATGTATCGCGGGTCGGCCTGGTCCGTTTCGGTCAGCGGTTCCTGGCAGGCATAACACCGTGTGGCCGGTGACTCGCTCAGATTTGGATCGAGTCCCACGCGATCATCGAATACAAAGCATTCGCCGTCGTAATGCTCGCCGCCGCACTCCTCAAAATACTTGAGGATGCCTCCTTCCAACTGATAGATCTGCTCGAAGCCTTCGTTCTCCATGAACGGGCCGGCCTTTTCGCAGCGGATCCCGCCGGTACAGAACATCACGATGGGCTGGTGCTTCATTTCTTCGGGCAGGCGGCGGACAGCGTCCGGGAACTGACGGAAGTGATCGATCCCCGCAGGCAGGGCGTTCCGAAACGTACCAAGCTTCACCTCATAATCGTTTCGCGTGTCATACAGCGTCACGGGGCGGCCTTCGTCGAGCCACCTCTTCAGTTCGTGCGGGGCCAGCTTGGGAGAGGGCCGCCCGACGGGATCAATCCCTTCGATCCCGAAACTGATGATCTCCCGTTTGATCTTCACGAGCATGCGACGAAACGGCTGGTCGGCACTGTCGCTGAATTTGGCTTGCAGCGATTCCAGTCCCGGAATCGTCCGCAACTCGGCCAGCAGTTCTTCCGTGTGTGACCTCTGACCCGCCACGAAGAGGTTGACTCCTTCCGGCGTAATCAGAATTGTCCCCTTGAGTTGCCGTGCCTTGCAGTAGGCCAGCAGTCGCTCCCGCAGTGGTTTCAAGTCGGAGAGCGTGGCGAACTGGTAGGCGGCAATGTTCGTGACAGCAGGCATGATCGTTGTGCGGGCCAGAGGCCAAACGGGAAGGAGGCGGATCGCCCAGGGGAGATTGAGAATGGGCCGGATTTCCAGAGGCAGAGTTCGCGAGAAGTCTACCGTCAGGAGCTATCGCCATCTGGCAGTTTAGCAACCCGGAGCGGTGAGGCCGAACCCGCCGGGTGGGTTCTCTGAGCAGGTGACAACCGTGTCAACATGTCACACTTGTGTCATCGCGACGCGTAGTCCCCGTCGGAATTGTTGAGCAAGGGCACCGGCTCAGTTACGCAGCCCGTACTCGTTGATCTTGCGGTACAGGGTTCGCTCCCCGATGTTCAGCATCTTGGCGGCCTCTTCTCGGCGGCCCCCGGTGATTTCCAGGGCTCGCTGGATGTAGAACCGCTCGACATCTTCGAGAGTCTTCCCGACGAGATGGTCCGCTCCGCTTCCCAGAGCGGCGGCTTCGGCGTCACGCCCGGCGAACGGGCGGATATCATCGGGCAGATCGTCGACATCCAGCAGTCCATCCAGGTCGAGGGCCATCATCCCCTCGATCGTGTTTCGCAACTGGCGGATGTTGCCCGGCCAGTCGTAGTGGATGAGCGCGTGCTTGGCGGCGCGGGACACTCCCTGGACTTCCTTGCCGTAAAGCTTGGAGAACTCTTTAAGAAAGTGGTCGATCAGCAGCGGAATATCGGGCCGCCGGTCCCGCAATGGAGGCAGGTAGATCGTGACGACGCTCAGCCGATAATACAGGTCGCGGCGGAAGGAGCCTTTCTCCATCGACTCCTTGAGATCCGCGTTCGTGGCTGCGATCAGCCGGACGTTGATTGACTTCTCATCGTTGGAGCCGACTCGCGTGATCTTGCGATCTTCGAGGACGCGGAGCAGCTTAATCTGCGTCTCGGTCGGCATTTCGCCGACTTCGTCGAGAAATAGTGTGCCGCCGTTGGCGTACTCGAACTTGCCAACACGTTTTGTGACGGCCCCGGTGAAGGCCCCCTGCTCATGGCCGAACAGTTCGCTTTCGAGGATGCTTTCGGGGAGAGCCGAGATATTCAGCGGCACAAACGGCTTGGTCTTTCGCTGGCTGTTCTGGTGCAGGGCGCGGGCGACCAGTTCTTTTCCCGTACCGCTTTCGCCGAGGATCAGCACTGTGGCTTCGGTGGGGGCCAGGGCTTTGAGTTGCTCGATGACACGGTTCATCGCGGGGCTGTTGCCGATGACACCCTCGAAGCCAAACTTCTCATCGAGCCGCCGGTTGAGAGCTGCGTTCCGACGGATGAGTCGAATGCGGGTGGCGGCCTTCTCAACGGAGTGCCGCAACTCCTGAATATCGAGCGGCTTGGTCAGATAGGTATACGCTCCCGCCTGCATCGCGGTGACGGCAGAGTTAATCGAGCTATGCCCAGTGAGGACAATGACCTCAGCCTCAGGGAGTTCTTCTTTGGCCTTGCGTAGAATGGCCAAACCGTCGATCTCATCCATCTTGAGATCGGTAATGATGATGTCGAAGTTTTCGCCTTCGATCCGTTCGATTCCTTTGCGGCCCGAGCCCGCGATCTGGCAGTCACAGCCGACCCGCTCAAGAGAGTCTGCGACGGCCTGGGCGTGGGCCTCGTCATCATCCACGATCAGGACACTGATCGGGATGGCAGCCAGTTCAGGAAGGTTTTGATCAGTCGGCGTCACAGGAAACCGAGTCAGAGTGAGCAGGGCGGAACCAACCGGGCCAAATGCTTATGCCATGGAGGCTTTCCCGGAACTGCTGGAGAATAACAGACGGCTGTCAATTTGTCAGGCTGCCCTGACGCCTTTCAGTAGAACAAAAATGGCAGCTCATACGGTTCACTCCCCGCCGAGGAGATGCTTCGCTAACATCGCGTTCTCACCTGAAAGGCCCGCCCGATGTCGACGATCTACGATGAACTGGTCCAGCTTCCCTCGGGCGATGCGGCAGCCCTCTTTGAACGGGTTGCGGCTCAGCTGCTCGCTGATAAGGACTATCACAAGCTGTTCGATTCGCGGCTGATGCGCAAGAAGCACGAACTGGGGCTGCCGGTGACGAAGCCGGCCTCGTTGACGGATGTTCCGGACGCACTCCGCAAGACGGTGGAAGAGACGTATATTACCGCCGCACGTGAAGCGGGCGAGCTGTTCCTGAAGGACGGTGACATCCCGGCGGCATGGATGTACTTTCAAGTGATTCGCGATCCGAAGCCGGTCGCAGACGCGATTGATGCGCTGCCCGATACGCTCGATTACAACCAGGCTGAAGAGATCATTCAGGTCGCCCTGCATCAGGGGGTGAACCCGATCAAGGGGCTCAAGCTGATGCTGAAGGGCCACGGGACGTGCAGCACGATCACGGCGTTTGACCAGGTGACCGCCAATCTCGCTCCCGAGCAGCGGCAGGCGTGCGCCCAGGTCATGGTTCGCAGTCTCTACACCGATCTTGTCGACAGCCTGCAGGGCAGTGTGCAGAAGCGGATGCCGTTTCTCGCTCCGGGGTCATCGCTTCGCGAACTGATGGGCGGGCGGGACTGGCTGTTTGAAGGGGGTAATTATCACATCGATGTGTCGCACCTGAACTCGGTTGTACGGTTCGCCCGGACCATCGAACCGCCCGCTGAAGAATTGGACATGGCGTTGCAGCTGGCCGAGTACGGATGCAAGCTCGATCTCCAGTTGCAATATGGCGGTGAGGCTCCGTTTGATGATTTTTACCCGGCGCACGTGAAGTTCTTCCGCGTGCTGCTGGATAAGAACCGGGCCGATGCACTGCAGTATTTTCAGGAGCGTCTCGATCAGGAACCGGACGAACAGGACAAGCCATTTCTGGCTTATGTCGTGGTCGATCTGCTGATGCGGTCGAATCAGCTGGAGCCAGCGGTCGAACTGGCGGCCAGGTATCTGTCGAACATCAACAACGATGCACGCGTGTCGTTTGCTGAACTTTGCCAGAAGGCGGGAAGAACCGATGTCTGGCAACGGGTCACCCGCGAGCAGAACGATCTGCTGGGGTTCGCGGCGGCCCTTTTGGCCAGTGGGACGAAAACGCAGGCGTAATCTGCTGATGGGCCATTGGCGATTCGCCCGTGATTGACGGGGCGGGGTTATCGACCCAGGACACTGGCCATTTCACCGGCATGGTAGCTGGAGCGGACAAACGGGCCGCTGGAGACCAGCTTGAAGCCCATCCGGCGGCACTGTTCACCCAGCCAGTCGAACTCTTCCGGCGGTACGAATCGCTCGACGGGCAGGTTCTGTGGCGTCGGTTGCAGGTATTGACCGATGGTCAGCATCTCGCAGCCGACCGCCCGCAGGTCAGAGGCCACGTCCAGGACTTCGTCCATCGTTTCGCCGAGGCCGAGCATCAGGCCACTCTTGGTGGGCATGTCGGGGGCTTCGTGCTTGACCTGCTTGAGAAGATCGAGCGTCCGCTGGTACTCCGCGTTACGGCGTACCCGCTCGTACAGGCGGGGGACCGTTTCGGTGTTATGGTTGAACACATCGGGGCGGGACTGTACCACGCGGGAGATTGCTGCGCGGTTTCCCTTGAAGTCACTGGTCAGCACTTCGACGGCGGCCCCGGTGGCGGCACGGACCGCCAGTACGCACTGGTAGAAGTGTTCCGCACCTCCATCGGGCAGGTCATCGCGAGTCACGCAGGTGATAACCACATGCTCCAGCCCCAGCCGCTTGGCTGCTTCGGCGACGCGTTCGGGCTCATCGAGTTCGATCTCTTCGGTCTTGCCGCGGGGCACCGAGCAGAACCCACACGGACGGGTGCAGACGTTGCCCAGGATCATGAACGTGGCGGTGCGGTGCGACCAGCATTCGGTCCGGTTGGGGCACTTGGCACTTTCGCAGACGGTTTCCAGCCGCAGATCTTCAATGACCTGACTGGTAAATGACATCTCGGAGGTGGGAAGCGGACGCTTGAGCCAAGGGGGCAGCCGCCGCCGACCCGGGATCGATCCATCCAATGCCAATGCAATCCCCGAGGAGCAGCCGCCAGCAGTACTGGATACCGGAGCCCCTGACAGTGAGTCGTCGACCGAAATGATGGGCAGATCAAGCATGAATGTCATCGCATGAGCGGAGGTCAGGTCGACACGTCGACCGATTCTGGATTTCCCACAAGACAATCGCGGAGCCCCAGAGATCGCGATCCATGATAACGGGCTCCGGGCAACAGGGCACGCGCGAGGGATTGTGGGGGATCATTTCGAAGAGAAGTCGAACCGAGGGACGGTCGATCCACTCGGCACTGTTGATGCGATCCGTTAAAGTCAGCCTCGTTGATATGGCGGTCCAATGGATCAATGCAATGGGGGGAAGCATGCGGTGGTTCCTGAGTTTGATGTTGTCTGGAGTATGGTTGATCGGGGGGGCTGTGCATGCGGAGACGGTCTTGCCGCGACCGAACATTCTGCTGATCATCACGGATGATCAGGGGTACGGGGACCTCGGCCTGCATGGCAACCCAACCGTACGGACGCCGCATCTGGATGCCTTGGGGCGGCAATCGGTGCGGCTGACGAATTTTCATGTCAGTCCGACCTGTGCCCCGACGCGGTGTGCGCTGCTGACCGGACGGCATGAGTTTCGTTCGGGGGTCACCCACACGATTCAGGAACGAGAACGGATGGACCTGCGGGCCACGACCTATGTCAACCTGCTCCAGAAGGCTGGGTATTCCACGGGTATCTTCGGAAAGTGGCATCTGGGGGATCAGGCTCCCTACCAGCCAGACCAGCGCAGCTTCACCGAGGTCTTTATTCACGGGGCGGGAGGGATTGGCCAGACGTATCCCGGCAGTTGCGGTGATGCTCCGGGGAATACCTACTTCAGTCCGGCAATCCGGCATAATGGAAAGTTCGTGAAAACCAAGGGCTACTGCACCGATCTGTTCTTTGATCAGGCGACTCGCTGGATGAAGGCCCAACCGGGGCCGTTCTACGCCCACATCTCGACCAACGCTCCGCATCAGCCGCTGCAATGCCCCGAAGAGTACGAACACCGGTACGCCCATCTGAACGATCCGGCTCGGGCCAAGTATTATGGCATGATTGAAAATATCGATGACAATGTCGGGCGGCTGATGATGTTCATGCGGGAGACCGGATTGGACCAGAACACCATCATCATTTTCATGACCGATAACGGTGGGACGGGCGGGGTCAAGGAGTTCAATGCCGGGATGCGCGGTGCCAAGGGGTCTCCGTGGGAAGGGGGAACACGTGTTCCCTGTTTCATCCGCTGGGGGCAAAAGTATCCGGCAGGGGATCGTACGCAGCTGACGGCGCACCACGATCTGTTTCCCACGCTGACCCATCTGGCAGGTGTGACGATTCCAGAGGCCGTGGCTGTACAGTTGGAAGGGCGGGATCTGTCAGACGTCCTCCAGAATGCGGAGACGCCTTGGGAAAATCGCACGCTGGTCACGCATGTGGGACGCTGGCCACAGGGGCAGGTGGAACAGGCCAAGTACGCGAATTGTTCGATTCGTGATGAGCGTTATTCCCTGGTCTCGGTCGGGAAAGGGGCTGTTAAATGGCAATTGTTCGATTTGCAGGTCGATCCGGGGCAGATGACCGATGTGGCGTCGCAGCAGTCGGAAGTGAAGGCTCGCTTGGAAGCCGCATATGACCAGTGGTGGGGCACGCTTCCAACCGGGCTGGTGAATGAGGACGCGACGCCTCCCGCCGAGAATCCGTTTCATGTCTGGTATTGGGAGCAGTTCCCGGAAGAGCGGCCCAACAAGTAGCGGGATCTGCAGTCATTCTGCATCATTGCCCGGGCAGCCAGTCGGCCACCTGATGCAGGGCGGTGGCGATCAGTACGCCATCGACCCCGGCGGTTTCCAGTTCTGCCAGATCCGCCGCGTGACGGACGCCTCCGCCGGTGATCAGTTCGATGGTCGGTGCCTGTGTGCGAATCCGTCGACACAGCGGCAACGTTGGAACTCCCTGCGCGACGCCGACTCCCGCCAGGTCGAGAACAATCAGCGAGCGAATGCCACAGTCCAGAACGGTCGTCGCGATCTCCATCGGATCGGAAGGCCAGCCGAGGCCGCCCAGCGATTGGCCGGATTGGAGATCGAGGGAAAACGTCACACAGCCAGCGGTTGCCGCGCTGAGGATCGACCGAAGCCTTTCGGGGCTGGAGCATGATTCCAGTCCCACAATTACCTGGCTGGCTCCCTGAGCCAGCAGAGCCTCGGCCTCGACGGGGGAGTTCACGCCCGCATCGATCATCAGGGTGCCCGCCGGATGTCGTAGAGCGGAGTACAGGTCATAAGCTGCCGCCCGTCCCTGAATCACGTCGAGGTCCGCGATATACAGATCGCGGTAGCTAAACCGCTGGCGGATCGCCGCCACGATGTCGTTCGGGGCAGAAGAATCGGTGAGTTGGCTGCGTATCGGGGCATATCGCTCGCGCTGGCCGGCCACCCCGTGGACGACCCGACCATGGAGGATGTCAATCACGGGAATGATGCGCACGGCGGACTCTCGCAGGGGAGGGCGTATCATAGCAAACGGCAGGGGGGGCTGGTGTGCGGGACTTACGCCCAGCGGAGTTGCCCCGCCATTTGTCACCAGAGTTGTCATCTTTGGGGACGATCTTGGATTCGCCTTGCATGGCCAGGTTTCATGGCAACGGAGACCAAAATGGAAAGCGGTGGAATTGCATGGATTCAAACTGAGGAGTGTGATTGCAATGATTTATACATTATGGCAAAGATCTAAGTCGATCAACTGGGGTGCGTGATCATTGAAGTGTCTTTGCATGGTGGGGTCTTTCATTGCCATTCTACGAGTTTCCTTGTCAGGGAATACGATTGCTTGCACTTCATGGTGCTCAAAATAAAATGATCGTTCTGTTGGCGATCTTTTACATGAACGAAATTCAAGTGGAAGAAAATTTCCGTTAGTTTCCCAACTCTGGAAAACGACCATTCTCCATTCGTGTTCTTCGAAATAAACGAGGTCGCCTTGTTCCGGTTTGCTCATGGGTTTACAAAATGAAAGAATGTACTTCTGGTCGTTGCTTGTGGTGTTTTCGCTATTGATCTCCGAGCTGTTCGACAGTCGTACAACGTGGGTATTGACGATTCCGCTATTGCCCGAATGGATATAAAACACCGGGTTCGCACCGCCTTTTTTTATTAAGTATGCTCGTTGGAATACAATACCAAGCGTTCCATATCTTTTCGAGAATCGGTGTGCGTGCCTCAGTCGCAGTTCCGTGAAACAGATGGAAGGTAGGTGCGGTAGTTTACATTCCGAAGGTGCATCCCCTCCTACTCCGTGAAGATTATAAAAATTCGAATCGGTATAGTAGAGTCCATTCTCGTAGATACTCTTTAATCGCTCGATGAATAAGTGTGGATCCTTACAATCACGTCCCGTCCAGTGGACAAGCAATTCGGATCGTGTTGGTGGATTCATGCTGACATCGCTCCTGGTCGACAGTGGCCCTGCTCCGAGCCGGAGAGACAGGCGTGGGAATTGAGTTACTTCCATTCCCAGATTTTGACGGAAAAGCCTCCGGTGGAATCGACGATGAATTCGAAGAGCCCCATGACTTCGTTCAAGTATTGCCAAGAAGTGGCTGTGGTTTCGTATTTGCCGGTGGTGACATACCGTCCTTGCGGAGCAGGTCCAGTCAGTCGCCCCAGTCCCGATGCTTTGAGTCGAACAATGTCCCCGGTCGGTCCGGTGATAATAATATGTCCTTCATCCGAGGCAATTACGCCATCGTCGCGAAACACAAATTGACTGGAGCCCAGGCTCGTAATCGGAATCCCGAGGAGTTCTCCACTTCCTTGAAACGAAATCTCCAGTACCGCCTGGCGCTCCAGCGGAGGGAGTACTCGCGTTCCGGTCACTCGCCCTTGAGCGTGTCCCACACATTGACAGCTGTCCAACATGGCCTGCTCCTGATCTTGAAGAGTTGAACCGTCAGGCAAGAATCCCCCGAGGCCGTTTTCGGGGGGATTCAAGACAGTCAAAAAAGTTCGGGATCATGAGGGCGGGCCTGTGATCACCCCGGGGCTTGCGGTTCGATCGATCCTCGGATTGATGGCTCGCGTGAGCCGACTTTCGGTGAGGCACGGAGGATGATGTTCTCCACCGACCGGGATCAGCATGTGGCCTCTACGACAGAATCCCGTGGACCACTTTGCCATGGATGTCGGTCAGGCGGAAGTCGCGTCCCTGGAATTTGTAGGTCAGCTTCTCATGGTTGACACCCATGCAGTGCAGGATCGTCGCGTTCAGGTCGTGGATGTGGACCGGATTTTCGATGACGTTGTAGCTGAAGTCATCCGTCTCGCCGTAGGTCAGTCCCCGTTTGATCCCGCCGCCGGCCATCCACATGGTGTAGTTTCGCGGGTGGTGGTCCCGGCCGTAGTTATCTTTGGTCAGTGTTCCCTGACTGTAGACAGTCCGTCCGAACTCGCCACCCCAGACAACGAGAGTGTCGTCGAGCATTCCCAGTCGCTTCAGATCCTTGATGAGGGCGGCACTGGGCTGATCAGTGGCCGGTGCCAAGCCGCGAATCGCCCCCGGCAGCCCCCCGTGATGGTCCCATCCACGGAGGAAGACCTGCGTGAAGGGAACGCCGCGTTCGGCCAGTCGCCGCGCGAGCAGGCAGTTGTAGGCAAACGTCCCGGGATTCGTGACGTCCGGTCCATACATATCGAGGACGGACTTGGGTTCCTGTGAGATGTCGACCAGGTCCGGTACCGAGGTCTGCATCTTGTAGGCCATCTCGTACTGGGCGATCCGGCTGGTGATCTCGGGATCGCCCATCGCCTCGAACCGCTGCTGGTTGAGATTGGCCAGTCCGTCGAGCATCTTGCGGCGGGTCGCCTTGTCGATGCCCGCCGGGTCGCTCAGGTACAGCACCGGGTCACCGGAAGACCGTAAGGCCACGCCCTGGTGCTTGGTGGGCAGAAACCCAGACCCCCACAGGCGTGAGAAAAGTGCCTGCGGCTGCGCCCCCGTGCCCAGTCGCGAGACGAGTACCACAAATGCAGGCAGATCCTTGTTCGGACTTCCCAGTCCGTAGCTGGTCCAGGCCCCCATGCTGGGGCGACCGGGAATCTGGCTGCCCGTCTGGATGTAGGTGATCGCCGGGTCGTGGTTAATGGCCTCGGTGTTCACGGTCTTGATGACGGTGATGTCGTCCACGATCGATGAGATGTGCGGCAGAAGCTCACTGACCCATGTGCCGCATTGCCCGTGCTGGGCGAACTTGAAGACCGACGGAGCACAAGGGAACCGTGCCTGCCCCGAAGTCATTGTCGTGATCCGCTGCCCGTTGCGAATACTCTCGGGCAGGTCTTTGTCAAAAAAGTCGACCAGCTTCGGCTTGTAGTCGTACAGGTCCAGCTGGGACGGGGCATCGGCCATGAACAGCCAGATCACTCGTTTGGCGGTGGGCTTGTGATGCAGTTGGGGCAGGGCTCCCAGCGAGGTCAGATCGGGAGCCGCCCCGCTCTCGCCGAAAAGTTGGGGACTCAGGCAGTTGGCAAGTGCAGCCGCTCCCAGTCCGCACGCATTCCGGTGGAAGAAGTGCCGACGGGTGTGAGAGAGGAAGTGGTCTTGAATCGGGTTCATCGTGGGTTTCCGACAGGATGGATCGACGTACTTTAATGTATCGACCGGCATGCCCGCTGTGAATCCGAGAAGTGACTTCGCGATGGTCTGGGGGGGATTCATGCAACAAGCCCCCGAGAAAACTCGGGGGCTTGTCTGATTATCACCGGAACCGGCCAGGCCGTGATGTGCGTCGCAGCGAATTACATATCGCCGTGATCGTCGTGGCTGTCCTTCTTGTCGGCCTTGGGCTTCTCGGCGATGAGGGCATCGCTGGTCAGCAGCAGGGTCGCGACGCTGGCCGAATTGGTCAGGGCCGAACGGGTCACCTTAACAGGGTCGATCACACCGGCCTTCACCATGTCTTCGTAGACGTTGGTGGCGGCGTTGTAACCGTTGTTGCCCTTGAGTTCGGAGACCTTTTCGCAGACGACGCCGCCGTCAACGCCCGCGTTGTCGGCGATCTGGGTCAGCGGAGCCCGGCAAGCGCGGCGGATGATGTTGTAGCCCACTTCTTCATCGTGGGTCATCTTGCCACCATCGACGGCCATCGAGGCTCGCAGCAGAGCCACACCACCGCCGGGGAGGATTCCCTCTTCGACAGCGGCACGGGTCGCGTGCAGGGCGTCTTCGACGCGGGCCTTCTTCTCTTTCATCTCGGATTCGGTAGCCGCCCCGACGTTGATCTGGGCCACACCGCCGGAGAGCTTGGCGATCCGCTCTTCGAGCTTTTCACGATCGTAATCGCTGGAGCTGGCTTCGAGTTCCCGCTTGATCTGCTCGATGCGGGCCTTGATGTCAGCGCTCTTGCCCGCTCCTTCGATGATCGTCGTGTTGTCCTTGTCGACGACCAGCTTCTTGGCGCGACCGAGGTCGCTCAGCTGGACGTTTTCGAGCTTGACGCCGAGGTCTTCGAAGATCGCCTGTCCGCCGCACATAATGGCGACATCTTGCAGCAGGGCCTTGCGGCGGTCACCGTAGCCGGGAGCCTTGACGGCGACGCAGCGGAACACGCCCCGCATCTTATTGATGACGAGGGTGGCCAGCGCTTCGCCTTCGACTTCTTCGGCGATGATCAGCAGTGGCTTGCCCGCGTTCACGACCTTTTCGAGGACCGGGACCAGATCCTTGATGTTGGTGATCTTCTTCTCGTGGATCAGAACGTAGCAGTCGTCAAACACGCACTCCATGCTGGCGGTGTCGGTGACGAAGTACGGTGACAGGTAACCCCGGTCGAACTGCATTCCCTCGACAACGTTGAATTCAGTCTGGAGCGACTTGCCTTCTTCGACGGTGATGACCCCGTCCTTGCCGACCTGTTCCATGGCATCGGCGAGGATCTTACCGATCGCTTCATCGCCGTTGGCGGCCACGGTACCGACCTGGGCAATGGCTTTCTTGTTGTCGCACTTGATCGCCATCGACTTCAGCTTGTCGATGATATCATTCACGGCCTTTTCCATGCCGCGCTTCATTTCGAGGGGGCTAACCCCGGCGACGACCGACTTGAGACCTTCGTTGAAGATCGCTTCGGCCATGATGGTGGCGGTGGTGGTTCCATCCCCGGCATTGTCATTGGTCTTGCTGGCAACTTCCTTCACCATGCTGGCGCCCATGTTTTCGAACTTGTCAGACAGTTCGATTTCGCGGGCGACGGTCACTCCGTCCTTGGTGACGGTGGGAGAGCCGAAGCTCTTCTCGATGATGACGTTGCGGCCCTTGGGACCGAGGGTCACGCGGACTGCTTTGGCGAGCTTGTTAACGCCCCGCCGCATTGCTTCTTGAGCTTCCTGATCGAAAGCAATCATCTTCGCGCCCATGGGCGTATCTCCCGTGTGAGTGTGTGTAGAGTGGTGACTTGCTGTGGGGGGCAATCCTGCCTGCCCATCCCGGCAAACGGCTCATTCTTGAGAACCGTTGTGACCCGGAGGCGATCCCCCTGGTCTGGTCAGCGTTCGTGAGACAGTTGGTCCAATCTCGAAGGACAGACAGAATGTCCGCCCGCGGACGATTTAGTAGATGGCGAGGATGTCACTCTCGCGGAGCAGCAGATACTCGTCGTCACCGATCTTGATTTCGTCGCCCGCATAGGACGAGAAGATCACCCGGTCGCCTTCCTTGACGGTCAGCGGTACACGAGCACCATCACGGCGGACATGGCCGTCTCCGACGGCAATGACTTCACCCTTCTGCGGCTTATCCTGTGCCGAATCCGGCAGGACGATTCCGCCCGCCGTCTTCGATTCTGCTTCCTGTCGCTTGAGGACGACCTTGTCACCGAGCGGCACGATCCGTGTGCCACTGCTTGCATTGCCCTTCTTCGCCATGATCCGATAGCTCCTCAGCATGCTGAGTCATTGCAGGTGGAAAAGGGAGTTGCCCCACTTTCCCCCTTGGGACGCGATGTTTCCTGATAGCCTGACTGCGAATCGCGTTCCAAACATAATCGCGAGTCGTAATCTAAAATGAATAAAGAAGATACGATCGAAGACGATGGTCTTGTTCACCGTTTTTGGCGGTTATTGCCGATCCGAAAAGTCGAGGACTCTGTCAAAATGGCACAGCCTGTTCCACCCGTCAAATCGGCGGCGTGCGGGTGGGCCCACTGGCTGTCACGTGTGACGCAGGGCTTCGATCGGGTCGAGCTTTGCGGCGGCCCTGGCGGGGTAGACACCGAACACCAGGCCGGTTACGACCGAGAATCCAAACGCCACGGGAAGACTCCACACTGCGATGACCGGTTCCATTCCAAGAAACATTTTCCCCATCTCGCTGCCAGCTGCGGAGGAATCCAGAATGAACTCCTTGAGAATCCATTTTCCGCCCGCAAACACATAGGGAGTTGACAATCCCATGGCCATCCCGATCAGTCCGCCCGTTCCTGACAGGGCGATGGTTTCGGTGATGAACTGGTTGACGATGTCGCGCTGACGGGCGCCCAAGGCCCGGCGGATGCCGATCTCTCGTGTGCGCTCCGTCACGGTCGCCAGCATGATGTTCATGATGCCGATTCCGCCCACCAGAAGGCTGATCCCGGCCACGGAGCCCAGTACAATGTTGAAGATGTTCCGCAGCTGTTCGGCCTGACGAAGCAGTTCCAGTGGTACGACAACGTCGTAGTCATTTTTCTTGTCATGAGTCCGTTCGAGGGTTTCGCGGACGACCTCGGCGGTGCGTTCAACAACGTCGATGCTGCTGACCTGGAGGGTGATCTGGTTGTAAATCACTGACTCCGCGCTGAAGCTGCCGGGCAGAATCCGCGAGAACACATCACCGGAATTGAGTAGCGACTGGAGAGTCGACAGGGGGATGTAGATGTCCTTGTTGAAGTCCTGCCCTGACAGGCTGCCTCCCACGGCGGCTGAGGCTGTGCGTTCCTGGGTGACTCCCACCACGCGGTAGGCCCGCCCCTTGATCTGGATCGATTGTCCAATCGGATTGTCGATGGGGAACAGGCTCATCGCGGTCCCGTAGGCCAGGACGGCGGTGTTGGCCATATCGAAGTTGTCGCGGTCGGAGATAAACCGTCCCGCCGCAATGGCGAGGTGGTTCATTTCCAGATAATCCGCCGTGCAGCCCACGATTCGCGAGCTGGTGACTTGCCCCAGCCGCCGGGCCTCCAGATTCAGTTCCCGGACGGGAACCAGACCGCTGCCGGTCAGGTTGGGGATGGTTTCTTCCAGGATTTTGTAGTCCGCCCGTGTCAGCCCGTACCGCTGAACGGAACCGCCGCGTCCCCCAGAACTGCTTTGACTGGCAGCTGGGTCATCGGGGGGCTTGACGCTGCGGATGATGATGTTGGTGGCTCCCAGAGAGAGCACCTGTTGCTGGGCTTGCTGACTGGCCCCTTCTCCGATCGCCAGCATGGCGATTACCGAGAAGACGCCGAAGACGATCCCCAGCATCGTCAGCCCTGACCGCAGCTTGTGCAGCAGCAGGCTTTTGAACGCCAGCTGGATGGTGCGGAATAATCGCATGGTCAGGCCCTCACTCGTTTGTTACCGGGGAGGATCCCTTCGCTGGCGATCACACCATCTTTCATGATGATCTGTCGGTTGGCATTGGCGGCGACGTCGGCTTCGTGCGTCACCATGATGATCGTTCGCCCCTCGTCGTGAAGTTCGGTGAGGATTCGCATGATCTCCTCGCCCGTGGCGGAATCGAGATTTCCCGTCGGTTCATCCGCCAGAATGATGGTAGGGTCGTTGACCAGGGCCCGGGCAATCGCCACTCGCTGCTGTTGACCTCCGGAGAGCTGGAACGGGCGGTGGTCCAGGCGTTCCGTCAGACCTACCCGGTCCGCCAGAAGCAGGCATTTCTGGCGGTCGGCAGCGGAAATGGAAGTGGTTCCCGATCGGTAGAGCAGGGGGACTTCGATGTTTTCCAGTACGGTGTACTGCTGGATGAGGTTGAACGATTGGAAAATGAACCCGATGAGCGAGTTGCGGGCTTCTGACAGCTCGTCGTCGGTCATCTCGGAGACATCGCGGTCACGGAGCAGGTACTGCCCACTGGTGGGACGGTCGAGCGCCCCCAGAAGATTGAGCATGGTACTTTTGCCCGATCCGGAGGAACCCATAATCGCCAAAAAATCCCCTTCGGGGATATCGAGAGAGACCCCTCGCAGCGCTTGCACCTCGTGGTCGCCGAGCTGGTAATGCTTTCGCAGGTTGATCAGTCGGGCCGCGTACTTCATGCGTATGTGGGAGAGGGAGGAGTGGGGTGGGAGGCGGCGTGGGAGGCGGCGTGGGATTCGTCGGAGAGGTACGCAGGACGCGTGCACCTATATTGATCGGTTCTTCCCTCCGGCGGAACCTCGATCGAAGGAAAGGTACGCCGAAACCGCCCGAATTCACCGGTTCAGCTTCAAGTTTTCATGATTGTACGGCTTGCAAACTAAACAGTGGTATAGTACAAGGGTTCATGTGGACACTAGTCGACACGCGTGAACTGGCTGATTCTTGTGATTGTTCACAATCAGCGGGTGATCTTCCTCTGGCGACCGGAATTTGATCGATGTCTGAACGACTTTCTCTGACCCAGCGACAACTTGAGATTTACGAGTTTATCAAGGACAAAATCCTTAATCGCGGTTACGGTCCAACCGTGCGGGAGATCGGTACCGCATTTGAGATCCGTTCTCCGAACGGGGTCATGTGCCACCTCAAGGCCCTGGAAAAGAAGGGGTTGATCTCACGCGAACAGCACATGTCGCGAGCGATTCAGTTGACTGACCAGCCGCAGTTGAAGCGGACCAGTTTGCCGATGGCCGGGCATATCGCTGCCGGGCGACCCTCGACGGCTGTGGAGCAGTCAGAACGGGTGGAGTTTGGCCACCTGTTTCAGGAACCCGACCACTTCTGTCTGAAGGTGCGGGGAGAGTCGATGATCGAAGCCCACATCGACGATGGCGATTACGCCATTATCCGGCGACAACCGACGGCCCGCGATGGCGAGATCGTTGCCGCTTTGGTCGATGGCGCGGATGCGACGCTCAAACGGTTTTACCGAGATTCGGACCGGATTCGCCTGGAACCCGCCAATTCTCGGTTCCAGACGATTTATTCGCAGCATGTTGAAGTGCTGGGGGTGCTGGTCGGGGTGATCCGGCAATACTGACCCCACTTGGCGGTCCCCTTCAAACGGTACGTCCGGCTTGCTGGTCCGGCGTGATCTTGTGACGATACGCTGGTCGTGTCCCCTTTGAAGTATTGGTCCACTCATCATGAAGCAGGCAGCTGTCGTCAATTTTGCCCCGACCAAGGGATCTGTGGAACTGCGTCACGTCGACCGCCCGTCGATCGGTGACGAGGACGTTCTGCTCAAGGTGGGAGCTGTCGGGGTTTGCGGCAGCGACTTGCACCAGTGGACTGCCGATCACAGCTGGCCGGTGAATTATCCGGTGATCCTGGGGCATGAATTCGCCGGCACGATTGAGCAGGTCGGTGGTCGCGTGGTTGGCTGGCAGGTGGGCGATCGGGCCTGTAGTGAAACAGCTGCGGTGATCGATCCGAACAATCCGATGTCCCGTTCCGGGCTGTATAACCTTGATCCGACCCGCAAGGGTTTCGGATACGGTGTGAATGGCGCTATGACTGAGTATGTGAAGGTGCCTTCGCGGTGTCTGCACCGGGTGCCGGACGGGCTGGCTCTGGATCGGGCCTGCCTCACGGAACCATGCTGCGTTGCGTATAATGCCGTCGTGATGAATGGCTCCGTGAAGCCGGGTGATCGGATTGTCGTTCTGGGGCCGGGGCCGATCGGTCTGTTGTGCGCTGCGATGGCGCGGCTGCAAGGGGCGATCGTGGCGGTGGTCGGCTTGGAGCGGGATCGTGTCCGCCTCGACATTGCCAAGCAGTATGGGTGCGAAGTGGTGACCGGGGATTGCCGCGGCTGGGCGTTCTCGGGTGACGGTCTGGGTGTGGACGGCGTGGTGGATGCTGCTGGGATCTCGGTGACTTTGAAAACGGCCATCGACATTGTGCGCCCCGCCGGCTGGATCTCGAAGGTTGGTTGGGGGCGTGATCCAGTGGGATTCTCTCTCGATCCGATGGTTCAGAAGAACGTGACGCTGCAGGGCAGCTTCAGTCATAACTGGGGCATGTGGGAACGAGTACTGCGATTGATGTCTACGGGTCTGCTGAATATCGATCCAGTGGTCGGTGGAACCTGGACACTGGAGCATTGGCACGAGGCATTTGAGACGATGCACAGTGGTCAGATTGCCAAGGCTGTATTGACACCCGCTTGAGTTTCAGGGGCTCCCGCCTGTTTCAGGGGATCGTGGGAGCTTGCCGGGCCCGCTCCGGGGTGACCTGTGAACGGGAAGCTCTTCGGGCTCCCGAGGACTAATAGCGTCTGCACAGGGCGCACAATGCCGCCCCGCCTCGGAGCTTCCTGGATTGGTTCGGGGCTCTCTGGCTGCGAGTGGGATTCTGGACGTCTTCTGATAGACTACGCGATTGTCAGGCGATGTTCGCCTGGTACAGCTCTTTTCGATTCAGGAACACGGCTCCATGAAGGTGCTGGTTATTGGCCAGGGCGGACGCGAGCATGCTCTCGTCTGGAAGCTCAAACAATCCCCCAAAGTGACCGAGGTGTATTGTGCACCCGGTAATGCGGGCACGGCTCTGGATGGGCGAAATGTGGATATCGCCAGCACGGATATCGGTGCGCTGGTTCGATTTGCTCAGAATGAGGAGATTGGTCTGACGGTCGTGGGGCCGGAAGCTCCGCTGGTGGCCGGAGTGGTTGATGCCTTTCAAAAAGCCGGGTTGACGGTGTTCGGGCCTTCGAAGGCCGCGGCCCAGCTCGAAGGCAGCAAAATCTTCTGCAAAGACATCCTGCGGAAAGCGAATGTTCCGACGGCGGAAGCCTGGGCCTTTAGCAGTGCGGATGAGGCCATCCGATTTCTGCGGGACCGTGAAGAATCCCCGTTTGTGATTAAGGCCGATGGCTTGGCGGCGGGCAAAGGGGTCACCGTTTGCGCCAACCGCGACGAAGCGCTGGCTGCCGTGCGTCAGGCCATGACTCTCAAGGAGTTCGGGGTCGCTGGCGAAAAGATCCTCATCGAGGAAACGCTGATCGGTGAAGAGGTCAGCATTCTGGCGATCGTCGATGGTCGTACGATCATCCCGCTGGAACCTGCTCAGGATCACAAACGGGCCTATGACGATGATCTCGGACCGAATACCGGCGGCATGGGAGCCTACACCCCCGCCTCATTCGCGACGCCGGAACTCATGGCAACGGTGATTGAAAAGATTCTCATTCCAACCGTCCACACCATGAAAAAGCAGGGCTGCGAGTTTCGTGGCATTCTGTACGCCGGGATCATGCTGACCACGCAAGGGCCCAAGGTGCTCGAGTACAACGTCCGGATGGGTGATCCAGAGACCCAGCCCGTCCTGATGCGATTGAAAACGGATCTGTTTGAGATCCTGCTTGCAGCTGCGGAAGGCCGGCTCAAGGATTTCGATGCCATCGAGTGGGATGATCGTACGGCGGTGTGTGTCGTGATGGCCGCTCAGGGATACCCGAACAAGTATCCCAAGGGGCAGGTGATTCGCGGGTTGGACGCTGCTGCGCCGCTGGCGGATGTGAAGGTCTTTCACGCGGGAACCGATCAGATGGGGAGCGATATCGTCACAAATGGCGGTCGCGTGCTGGGTGTGACAGCCCTGGGTGATGATGTGGCCGATGCCAAACGCAAGGCGTATGAAGCGGTTAAGCTGATTCGCTGGGAAGGCGGATGGTGTCGCAAAGATATCTCGGATAAGGCCCGCCTGGGGGATCTGATCCGGCACGGCGGCATGAAGCCCAAGGGAATCCCCGGAGAGGACACACCGGCCAGCGAATCGGTGGCTGCGGACGAGACCCCCTCGGAGTAGCGCGGCGGTCCGACAGCGTCCCTGAAATGTGATCGTTGGCGACCCGTCGCGACGGGTTCACCCATTCCTGTTCGCCGGATCGTCTGACTTCTGAACAGGCGGTTAATCGAATCCATCGTCTCGGCCAGATGCCCCAGCGTGTGATCTGCTGAAACAGCGGTAGTACAACCACCGAGACAGAGCGATGTTTAAAAGGAGTGCTGCACCGCTTTCAGGATACTCAGCCTCGGCTCAAACTGCGTTGGCCAGCTGGCTGGGAGACCCGCGGACCAGTGTCAGAGTGGCGAGGTGCCGTCCGCGAGTACTCGGAGAGTTCGTCGTCCGGCGGCGTCATAGATCATGGTCGCCCGGCCTGAAACGTTGTCTTGCAGGCTGGTGACTTGTTCGTTGCCATCATAGCCATATGTGATTCGACCGCCGTTGGGATCGAGTAAAGTCGCGCGATTGCCA
>QWPB01000022.1 GCA_003671275.1 Planctomycetota bacterium
CCTGTTGGATCGACAGTTCCACGAAGCCAGTGCCTCACCCCTGTCTGTCTGGCCCGCACAAATCGCGGAGAAGTCGACCTGTGCCACGTCTGTGAAGACTTGTTGCCTGGAATGCCCGACTGATTGCCACGGTTTGATGCGAAAGCTCCCTCCCCCACACAATCCTGACTTTCCATGAATTGTCGATGGATTTAGCCGCTCTGGGTCGTACTTCCCGGAAGAATGAATCCACAACTCGACTCGAAAAACCCTATATTGCCTCTGTGGTGTGCCCCTCCTCGGTTGAGTGCCCCGTGATCGTACCCTCCTCATCTCCGTCAGCGATCCACCCCGATGACCTCAATGTCATCCTGGCCACCGATTGCGGCAGCACGACGACCAAGGCGATCCTCATTGAGAAGGTCGATGGGGTCTATCGCCAGACCCATCGCGGCGAGGCCCCGACCACCGTCGAGCAGCCGGTCGCCGATGTCACCGCGGGCGTCGTCAACGCAGCCCTGGAGGTCGGCGAACTGGCCGGGCGGCGGCTGATCGACGACAACGGATTACTCATTCGTCCGTCCCAGGGACCGGATGGGTGCGACATCTATATCTCGACTTCGAGTGCGGGTGGGGGGTTGCAGATCCTGGTCACCGGGGTCGTGCGCGAGATGTCCGCAGCCAGTGCCGAGCGGGCCTCGCTGGGGGCCGGGGCGATCGTGCTGGATGTGATTGCCTCGAACGATCGGCGGCGGCCGCATGAGCAGATCGCCCGCATCCGCGAGCTGCGGCCTGACATGGTGGTGATGGCGGGCGGGACCGATGGCGGGACGCAGAAGCACGTCCTGCAAATTGCCGAACTCATCGCTCCGGCCAAGCCGCGTCCGCGATTCGGCGGCAACTACAAACTCCCCGTCATCTTTGCGGGCAACAAAGACGCAGCCGCCCTGGTGGCGAAGACGTTCGACGATTCGATCACGCTGTCGGTCGTCGACAACGTGCGGCCGGTGCTGGAACGCGAAAACCTCGCCCCCGCGCGGGACATGATTCATGACCTGTTCCTAGAACATGTCATGGCCCATGCACCGGGGTATGACAAGCTGATCGAGTGGGCCGATGCTCCGATCATGCCGACGCCGGGAGCGGTGGGCGACATCCTGCAACAGATCGCCAAGACACGCGGGATCAACTGCGTCGGCGTCGACATCGGCGGTGCCACGACCGATGTGTTCAGCGTCTTCACCGGAGCCGATGGGTTGCCGGTGTTCAACCGCACCGTGAGCGCGAACCTCGGGATGAGTTACTCGATCTCGAACGTCTGTGCCGAGGCCGGGATGGCCAACGTCCTCCGCTGGGTCCACGTCGACATGGACGAGCGGGAGCTGCGGAACCGGGTCAAGAACAAGATGATCCGCCCGACGACAATCCCCCAGACGCTGGAGGCGTTGATCTTCGAGCAAGCCGTCTCGCGCGAAGCCCTGCGGCTGGCCTACATCCAGCACAAGGCGTTCGCCACGACGCTCAAGGGAGTGCAGCAGCAGCGGACGATCGCCGACACGTTCTCGCAATCGGCGGGCGGCGGGTCGATCATCGACAACATGCAGCTCGATCTGCTGGTCGCTTCCGGCGGAGTGTTGTCGCATGCCCCCCGCATGGAGCAGACAGCTCTGATGATGATCGACGCCTTCGAGCCGGAGGGGTTCACCGAGATCGCCAAGGACAGCATCTTCATGATGCCGCACCTGGGGGTGCTGGCCAGCGTGCATCCAAGGGCCGCATTAGAGGTCTTCGAACGCGACTGCCTGATCGCCCTCGGCACCGTCATCGCCCCGCGCGGGACTGGGAAGACCGGCCAGCTGTGTTTGGAGTACGAGATCACCGCTCCCGGCCTCACCGAGAAGGGGTCTTTGGTGTACGGCGAACTCCGGCGCTACCCGCTCGCTCTCGGCCAAACCGCCCGCGTCGTGGCGAAACCGGCCCGAGGCTTTGACCTCGGCAACGGCCCCGGTCAACCCGTCGAACGCGAAGTCCGAGGCGGGTTGGTTGGCCTGATCCTCGACACCCGCGGCCGCCCCCTCGCCCTCCCGGTGAATCGCGAAGACTGCCGCCGCGTCATGACCGACTGGGTGGGGGCCATGGGGTTGTATGAAGTGGGATAGGCTTCCAGCCTGTCATCTTCTCCGAAAATCCCAATCTCCTCACCAACTCCAAAAACTGACAGGCTGGAAGCCTATCCCACGGCAGAGAGATGTCCGCAATATTGACTTCATATCCCCATCTGAGATCATCACTTACCCCGCCGTGTTCGATCACATCCAGAGATGGTGAACTTCGATGGATTTCGTTGCCATTGATTTTGAGACTGCGAACCCGAGTCGTAATAGCGCCTGTGCCATCGGCATTACGCCCGTCAAGAATGGGATTGTCGGCGAATCGTTTTACAGTCTGATTCGACCACCAGAACTTGAATTCTCGCCCTGGAACACCCGAGTTCATGGCATCACGGAAATCGATGTGATCGACTCACCGACTCTCCGTGATCTTTGGCCTGAAATCTCCCCATTGATCGAAGATGGACTTGTCGTCGCCCACAATGCCTCGTTCGATATGAGCGTACTTCGACATTCACTCCATGCAGTGGGGTTGTTTGTACCTCGGCTCAGTTATCTGTGTAGCTGTAAACTCTCACGACAGCTGTGGCCGAATCTGGCATCTCATTCTCTGGGCTTCTTGTCCGTCGCCCATTCGATTCCGCTGGATCATCACCACGCTGGCAGTGACTCTTTGGCTGCTGCTCAACTGGTGCTACTTGGAGGCAAAGAGAAGGGAGTCGCTTGCCCTCGTGAGTTGGCGAGATGCTGTCACGTGTCCGTCGGAGAAGTCTACTCAAATGACAGCTGGACGCCCGTGTCGGGACCATCAGGTCGCCGATCCAAAACAACATTCGAACTTCAATTGCCAGACGGCTACGAAGTGTCGACGCACCAGTTCTTTGGCAAGCAGGTGATGTTCACGGGAACCATGATCGCTCTCACGCGAGATGAGGCCAAACAGGTTGTGAGGCAGTTGGGAGGCGACACGAAGAGTTCCGTAACAAAGAATACGGACTATCTGGTCGTTGGCGAATTGGATGTTCGTCGATTGGCTGAAGGTGCGAGCGAGTCAGAGAAGCTGCGAGACGCAACGTCCCTCCGGGAAAAGGGTGGTAAGGTCAAGATCATCACGGATTCCGATTTCATGGAGATGATCTCTGCTTTCGATGAAGATTCAGGAAAGCGATGAACACGACAACAGACGAACTACCGCTTTGGAACTCATCCACGGATGACCCGCTCCAGCGGTCTCCGATCGAGTGGGTATCTCGCTGTTACGAAAGTTCAGAGCAGTGGAAGCAGAAAGCCCGTGAAGTGTTCCTTTCAGTCAATGGGGAAAGCAATGTGGCACGGAATCGGGTGGCGGCACTGGTGCGGGACTACTTCATCGCCCTTCCTACTGAGCCGGAAGCTGTCCGCCGGTGGAAGAAGGGGAGCAATGAAGTCGAGACGATCCTCATGCAGCCACCGAAGGTGTCGACTTCGAATGCCGCCTACTTCGACTGGGTGCATATCGCCGACTTTTTGCTACTCGCTTGTGCGTCCCCCAACCTGGAGTCTTCAGAGAATCAGACGAGGGACAACGAATACCGATCGGTGTTGGAGTCCTTCAGGATTCGCAACATTGTGTTTCATGCGAGGAGGGAATTGGTCGACAAACCGGCGGCCTCGGACGAGGATATCCTGGCTTCGCTTCGTTCCGCTCATCCGACAGTCGCACTGGCCCATGTCAAAGAGGCTCGTCGACTGAATCGATCTGGGACGCCGAATCGAGAGCCAGTCGAACCGCCGCCACCTTCGCCTGTCCCGCTGTTCGTGCCAATCTACTTTCGAGGCTGATCCGGGTGAGCAGATCTGGCTTCGGCCTGCCTCACTCACCCCAACCGGCGATTAGAAAACTGGAAAGACGACAGACCTCACACGAAGGCGCGGGTCGGGTGGCACACTCTGAGTCTTCAAAGGGTGTGGCGAGGGCCGGAAGACCACGGCCTTCGTAAAGCCTCAGGCCGTGCCACCCGTCCGTTGCGTGCCTGCCGCCGCTTTCGCGGCCGGAGAGGCGAATTCAATCGAGTCCGTGGGCTGTCGCCCACGGCTATCTGCTGCCACCGCTTTCGCGGCGAAGAGTTTGCCAATGGAGGCACACACCATTGGGATTGGTGCGTTTTCTCTGATAGACTGAATCGAGCCAGAGTAACAGCCGTCGCCCAGGAGAAGTTACCATGATCGCACCGCGCGAGAAGATCGTTCGAGAGGCCCTGAAGCTGTCCGAAGGGGAGCGGGCGAAAGTCGTTCAGGAATTGCTCGACAGCCTCAGTCCCGAAGTGGGCGAGGTGCTGGATGACAGTTGGGCCGAGGAGTTGGACCGCCGTTTCGCCGACTGGGAAGCGAACCCGTCCTCTGGCGTGCCGTGGTCGGAACTGAAGGCTCAGCGGTAGTCCCTCATGCCCGCAGAAGTCATCTTTGACCACTCGGCCAGTCGTGAATATCTGCGAGCTCGCCGTTGGTACGCTGAACGGGCGGAAGAGCGAATCGCTCAAGGATTCACGAACGAAGTCGATCGCGTTCTCGTTCACATCGTCGAAAATCCAGAGGCCGCCGGAACCGTTTTTCGGCAACACTATCGCTGGGTGCGGCTGCATCGATTCCCGTATCTGATCTACTACCGGATTGCCAATTCCGACACTGTCGTGATTCTGGCGGTGGCCCACAAACGCCGCCGACTGGGATATTGGATGCGCCGCGACAAAGAGTGAATCGCGTTGGGTGCCACAGACGGTCGCTTTGGACCGCCAGTGTTGGGTGGTCGATTGACTGCGTATCACACAGGCAAGTCAAAGCCCTCCCCAATGGCACCCAACGCAGGCCCACCATCTGGCGGTGCAACGTCGCACATGGTGGGCCTGCATCGCATTCGCCTCGCCGAACCCACCGCTTAGAATGACGGTCAGGTTCACCCACCGGAGTGTTACAGATCATGTCCGCATTGGAACTTAAAGAGCAGTTGGCCACTCTCTCAGTGGAGGATCGCGCAAGGCTCGCTCTCTACTTGATCGAATCACTCGATGTTGAACCACGATGAATACCGATCACCTGTGGGAAGCGGAACTGGATCGTCGGGTAGAGGAAATTCGCCAAGGTGTCGCAGCCAGCGAACCAGCGGAGATCGTGATGAAACGCCTGCGGCAGAAGCCTTCGTGAAAGCTGCGGATTCATTCCGACGCAGCGATCGAATGGTACAATCAACGTCAGCCGGGGTTGGGCTTGGCCCTGCATGCTTCCGTGCAGACGATCCTCAACACCCGAGGCCGCCCCCTCGCCCTCCCGGTGAATCGCGAAGACTGCCGCCGCGTCATGACCGACTGGGTCAATGCGCTGGGGTTGTATAGGGAATAGGCTTCCAGAGCCCTGTCTGATCCGAGTTTTCGATTTAGCCAAACAGCTCGTAAAGACGGCGGCCTTCATCCATTAGCGGAAAGGGGCGACCTTCGCGGTCCCGAGCTGTCAGATCGTCAATTCCCATCGCATGAAACACCGTCCGGGCGATCTCTTCCGGACCGACGGGGTGATCGGCAGGATATTCTGCGTGCTTGTCACTGGAACCGTATACCTGCCCTCCCTGGATTCCCCCGCCAGCCAGCAACACCGACATGCAGCTGGTCCAATGGTCGCGGCCCGCTCCGGACACGCCTCCCGAGCGAGGATCCCCGATCTTGGGACGCCGCCCCATCTCGCTCGACACGATGACCAGAGTTTCGTCCAACAGCCCCCGCTCGTGCAGGTCCGCGAGCAGCGCCGCGTACGGACGATCGAATTCTGGCAGCAGCTTGTCCTGCAGGCAGCCAAAATTATTGCCGTGCGTGTCCCATCCTCCACCACTTTTACAGAGACTGTCAAGTTCTTTATTGGCTTTATAGAACACGGTGATAAACGGGACGCTCGCTTCCACCAGACGACGGGCCAGAAGCAACGACATCCCCATGATACCGGCCCCGTAGCGTTCACGAACCGCCACCGGTTCCGCCTGCAGGTCAAAAGCGGCCTTGGTCTCGCGTGAGGTCAGCAGAGTGAAGGCCTTCTGCTGATGCGTGCTGTAACGGTTGATCCCGCCCGTCTGTTCCACGGGACGTTCGGCTCGATCGATCGCAGCCAGAAGTTCCCGTCGCTGAAGGAGATGTTCAACCGATGTCCCGCCATCCAGCGAGAGTGCCGGAACCTGAAAATCCAGCGGTTTCTCGCGTGACCCGTCAATGAACACCGGATCAAACTCAATCCCCAGCCTTGCCGCGAACTGCCCGGGTCGCGTGTACTCTGGAGCCCCTTCCTTCTGAGGCAGTGTGATCGCCGATGGCAGTGACGGATGCGGGGGCCGCTTGGCAGCCACCACGGAAGCCATGGATGGCCAGTCCGTTGGGTAGGGCGTTCGCGCATTCAACAATCGATGAAACGTTGGGTCAGGGGCATGCCCGGTCAGGTTGTAATAGTACCCGGCATGATGGTCGCCCGTGCCACGTCCATGATCGCCGACAGACCGCACGATCGAGAACCGATGGGCCTGCTGGGCTGTCAGTGGCAAATGCTCACACAGCTGGATCGCGGGACTGGTGGTTGAGATTGGTTCAAACGGCCCGCGATACTCCCGAGGGGCCTTGGGTTTCATGTCCCACGTATCAATATGCGAGGCCCCTCCGCTGAGCCAGATCATGATCGCCGACTTAGCCACGCGGCGCGGGGCGGCCCCGCGCGCTTTCCCCGCAGCCAGTAATCCCGCCCCGGACGCAATCAGGAACGTTCTGCGGTTGTGGGGCAACGATCCGCCGAGCGGCAACAACATTGATCACTCCAACATCAAAAAGTCCTGATGCGATTGTAATGACCTCTTGCCGGGCCGATCCAGCGGAAAGCCGGATTGAGGGAAACGAAGATCCGATCAGAGCCCCTCAAAACATCCGAGATCCAGGGGGCCGTTCGGGACTCTCTTCACTCCGGGAGTTTTCGGGGTCGGCGGCTCAAACAGAATTTCGAACGGATCTCCCGAGAGGGGAACCGTGGCATTCCGTAGAGCGGATGTCGCCGCAGGGCGGAAGTCACCCGTCATGAAGTTGACGAATCCGGGATCGGGCGATTCGATGTTTCCGCTGGCAAGGATCTCGCCAGCCAAGGTTCCGTGGCACTTCTTCCAGCCCGGCTTGAGGTAATTCGCGGACATCTGCACTTGGCCTTCCTCATCCAGGATGGCGAACGATGACCCGGCACCGGACGTAAACAGGACATTGTTGCGGACCTCGGCGGTCTGCTGGTTCGTGGTCAGTTTCAGTAGAACAGTGGTGCCGGTACGCGTGGAAATCACCGTGTTATTCAATAGTCGCAGCTGACGACGGTTGGCCGTGGGATCGCCACTGTCTCCCCCCCAGTGAATGATCTGATTGTTGTCGACCCCGGCTGGTTCGATCAACAGATTGCCATACACCAGACCGAGGTGATACCGCGGATCGTTCCGGATCTCCGTCCCTTCCTGGGAGTCCACCAGATCCAGTTCGCGATTACCCCCCTCGATACGATTGTACCGGACGACAAGACCGGCAGATCGATCCTTGAGATTGTTTCCGCGACAACCGGTTCGCAGTGGTCCAAAGCGGTTGAACTGATAGACCATCCCCGCAGCTTCGGAGTACACATTGTGTTCGTAGATGCTGTCTTCGATGCCGTTGTCGTAAATATCACAACCTTCGACCAGAATCTCTCGGGCGGCAGGAGCGACAAACAGCCCATTGCCACTGTCATGCAAGCGGCAATTACGGATAGTAATGTGCTCGCCACTTTCCAGATAAATGGCGGAGGCATTCTGGGCGTACTCGGTCAGCCCCGATTTACCGAGAAAGAACTGGCCGGGTCGCGCGCTGCTAATGTCCAGATTCTCGACCACGATCCAGGCCGGAGCGGTATCGCCCGAGCTGTCCGAACCGCCAATCTTGATTACCCCTCGGGCTTCCGACCAGAAGTTCTGTGTCGCGGGCGTGGCTGCCCTTCCGGCATCGAGGATTGGCAGTTCCCCTTTCTCGTTGCGGAGTCCGCGCACGACGATGGGTTGCTCGGCGGTTCCACGGCGTGAGATGGCCCACTTGAATCGATACGGCTCGGGACGCCAATGAATTTCAACCACATCCCCGGGACTCAGATTGTCCCAAGGCACATGCCCCGGATGCCGATACATCTGCCCCGGCCCGACCCGATGCGTCGCGGCGGACGCCAGGCTGGCGATCCATAGACTGAGAACGACTGTTGTAACCATCCAGCGCATGGCAACTCTTCACTCGAAACGAAGTCCAATGTCACCGGAACGGACGCGGTCTGGTCGATCCACCGTCGCAGCTGGGTTCATCAGCGCCGTCGTCCCCATCACTCCAACACGACTCTCTGCATTCGAGCCGACACTTCAACTTACTCCACACTCGACGGCGGAGGCGGGCTGACACCGGGGCCATCGACCGCAAAGTTCACTGTCTCGAATCCGGCTGCGATACAGGTATCCCAAACGTCAACGACCTGCTCCATGCGGACCGTTGAGGCAATATCGAGGGTCACCGGAATCTCTTGACCGACTTCGGCCAGGGCCCTCAGGTTCTCCTTCAGCTGGTCCAGATCCTGGTAAACTGTGCCGTTCATATCGACTTGCAGGGCATCTGCCCCTTCGACCAGCGATAACTTCAATTGCACATCGGTGATCCACGATTCGCGTTCCGGGGGAGCAACCGGCGTGGAGACGATGCCCTCGTCAGGCAGATCAGCGGGCAAGAGCTTCTCCGGTATCGTGCCCACAGCGGTCACGACAAAGAATATCAGCAGGTTGAAGACAACATCGATCATCGGCGTCATGGGATCGCCGAAATCCGTCGTCCGGGGGCGGGGAACCCGCATGGGCAGCTTTCATCGAACCTCGGAGGGAAACCACAGCTTTTCAGTGTCTTCGGAATGGGGAATCAACCGCAAGACCGATTTGCGTCGGGATCGACTTCGCTGTGGGTGCAAACTCCTCATCGCTCGGCGGAATGAAAACCGCGGAACACACCGAACATGGAGCTTGTGACCATTCAAAATCGGTCTTCAGAATGCGCAGATAGGAATGTCTGTGCCTCGGGCAATGTCAGTGTTACTGGATTCGTGCTTCTAAAAAGACTGGTGCTGCGGGCTCAGTAGGCCGGGTCGGTCAATCCGCTCCACTTCGAGGGCTCCCCGCATCTGTTAATCCCTCACAGGAGCGATCCGGCTGACCCGTACCAGAACCGGCAAATGGTCCGACCCGATCGGGGGACCAACCTGTCGATCATGGACCTGTAAATCACTGCTCACCAGCACATGGTCGATGGGAATTTGAAACAGTGGATGTCCCGCTGGCCAGCTTGGTTGAAGCCCCCGTCCCGCACGGGAATCCCTGAGATCCGTCGCTCGCAGCAGATCTCCAAACAGCGGTGACGACGAGGTCGTATTCAGATCACCCGCCACGATCAACGGATGGGACAGCGTCTGAATGTGAGCGGCAGCCCCCCGCAACTGGGCATCGCGACCTTGTGAGTAGCGGCGGCCTCTGGGGGGAAACGGGTGCAGCCCCAGAACCGTCCAGCGGACTCCATGGGCCTCGAACCGACACTCCAGAGCGGGGTTGTCATGGGCCAGGGCGATGACCCGTGGCTCAATCAATGGATACCGACTGAGTATCCCCACACCAAAGTTATCCGGGCGGCTGGCGGTCATCTGATAGGGCCAATGGTCTTTCCACCGAGTGACCTCTGCTTCCCACCATTCATCGGGCTCGCACAGGAAGACCACTTCGACCTGTTCTTGGATCAGCCACTCCCGCAGGGAGGTCCGATCGCGGTTGGAGGACAGAACATTGGCCGTCACCAAGGTGAGTGCCGGCTGTGAGGCAACGGCGTTGACGGAGGAGACTCGCTGGTAGAGCGGCCATAGCCCGCCCCCATTCATTAGCGCCAAAATCAGCGTCATCCATGCGGCCCATCGATGACGCCGAATGGCCAGCAAGAGTGCGGCTAACGCTGCCAGTACCAGGGATTGCACCGCAAAGTGCGTGGTCAGTTCCAGCAGCCAGTGAACGCGTCCCAGGAAGCGTGCCAGTGTGCCCAGCCCCACCGCTCCGCACAAAGCCCACGCCGCCCAGCGCTCATACCGGCTGTGACGGGCCGCCAACGGCACTGACGGCCCCGAGGTCATCGAGTTCCCCTTGGGAACCCAGCCTTGATCCACACGGCGGACATCCTGTCATAACACCGGCGGGCGGCCTCCAGCGGGTCGTATCCCGGCTGATTCGAAATCTGGGCACTCACTTCACAACAGAATGCACCGTGATAACCGGTAGCTGCCAGTCCGGACAGAATTGCCTGGTGATCGATCGCTCCGGTTTCCCCCGGCAGGGCAAAGGTCACCTTGTCCCCCTGCGATGTGGCGTCTTTCATGGCCGCATATCCGAGAATCGGGCCCGATGTCTCCATCGAGCGGACGATCGTCAGTTCGCCCTCTATGGATTCGGGCCGCAGAGCATAATGGCTATAGTCATAGACCATCCGCAGCGAACGGGGATGCCCCAGCTGTTCGATAATCCATGCCGCGTGCGCTGGCGTGGACATCGCCCCGAAGCGATGCGGCTTAATACAGACGGTGGCTTCCAGCGATTCCGCCAGTCGAGCCCATTCGCCGACTCGGTCGCGAAGCATCATTTTCACTTCATCCCACTTCCCTCCCCCCAGCACGGTCTGCACCAGCGGGCGAGTGTCGGAGACCAGATCACGCCCCAGCTGAATGGCCGCCCGCAACCGCTCCAATTGCAGCTGATGCACTTGATCGTCGGCACTCGGCGGCAGGTTCTCCATCACAGCCACCAGCGGCAGGCCCGTGGACTTCAGCAGTTCACGGGTCGTCTGACGACGGTCGCGGTTCATCTGATCGGGTGTGCTATTCCATTCGGGGATGGCACATAGTTCAAAACCATCGAAGCCGATCGCCGCAATCTGCCGGATCGATTCCTCTAGCGGCAGGGACTTCATCCCATAATTACCGATGGCCAGCGGATTCCCGATACGGGGAGCAGACTGGGGCTCGGCAGCCCACACGGCGGCAACCAGTGACCCGGCCAGACAGCCCAGGACGGTCCGCCGGTCAACGAACGACCGGTCCATGAGCGATACGTCGCGACGAATCATCATCCGGGACTCCACTGCGGCCGGGCGAAGAGTGTCCCCTGCGAAACAGGGCCGTGATCACTTCTTGCGAGCGGCCTTGGGGGCGGGCGCGGGCTTGGACACCTTCTTGGTCACGGGCTTTTTCGCCGTCGCCGTGGTCCGCACCGGGGTCGACTTTTTCTCCGGTGGCTTCTTCACGGTCGTCGTATGCGCCCCAGCTGGTTTAGTCGGTTTAGCGACCGCCTTGACGGGTTCGACCTTCACCGGTGGTGACTTCTTGGCGGGTTCCACCTTCGCGGGCTCCGTCTTGGTTTTGACAGAGGGTGGAGCCTTCGGCGTCTGTCCACTCAGTACCTCGTTGAGCCGTTGAACAGCTGTCGTCGGATCGGGCCCTTCGCCCAGAGCCTGACCAGGTGTGAGTTTGAGTTTTCCCTTGAACTGGGGGTCGCAGGCCAGACATCGAACGAGATGACAAAAGTGGGCAGCATCCGCCTTGCGGATGACCTGTTTCAGATCTTCTGAGGCTTGATCGATCGTTGCGGCGGGCTCGACCACACCCAGAAAGGCAAGGGCATCTCGGCTCTTGTCATCCAGGGCGATTGAGTGGGCTCCCAGCGCGTGCTGGTAAAGGTAGTGCTTCATGAACGGCGTCGTAAACTTCCACTTCGCCATCAGCTTTTCCAGCTGTTCGACCGGCTTCCGTTTATATTCTTCCAGATCAAACCGATAGAACTTTTCGAAGACCTGCTGCAGCAGGTCGCGAATGCGGAGAGCCTTCCAGGACGCCTCGTGTACCGGGCTCATCGCGGCTTCGATTTCACTGATGGAGCTGACGCGAATTTCGTTCATGTCGTGGAACGAATTGATCAGCCGCTCGTAGGCCTCTTCCCCATCATCGTGGTGAACGTTCTCGATGACCGCGGCAAACAGCAACGTTTCCAGCAAGGCCAGCGAGTGCTTGGGGACTGCGGACTTGTAACGCTTTTTGAGCGCGGTCATCAGGTTCTGAGCGATGACCTGGCGATCGTGAGTCTTGAGCTTCTTGAGATTCGACATCCGCGAGATTCCGTACTGACGACTCGAATCGAGTCGAGGATGGGGCCGGGTTCCGCTGGCTGATCGTCCTCACACATCGGACGACTTGGCCAACGCACTCATTCCAGTTCAGATCGCGTCAGGGGGCATGATCCCATCTCCCTCGACATCGTCCTCTTCGTCGTCCTGCTCTTCCAGGGAATCCAACGCATCCAGTTCGTCGTCATCCAGCATCTCATCCGAAACAGCTGCCTCTGCTCCGTCGACACCTTCGGAGGCGGCCTTGCGAGCCGCGTCCTCGGCATCCAGTTTGCGCAGAATCAGACTGGCTTCGGCACTCTTTTTGATGCCATCATCAAGGATGAAGGTCAACACCGGGGTATACCGCAGGTCAAGGATCTCGGCGATTTTCCCCTGCAGGAAACCTCGACAAGCCTCCAACCCCTTCATGGTCAGCCGGGCGATCTTCTCGTCACCCAGCACGGAAACGTAGACCTTCGAGGTCCGCAGATCGGTCGGTGTCTCGACACTCAGCACGGTGACGTTCTTGACCCGCGGATCGCGCACCCCGAACAGTATCGCCCGGCTGATAACCTGGCGAATGGCTTCGGCAACCTTAGCTGTACGGCGTGTGCTCATGCGGAAAAGAAACTCAGACGATCAGTGAGGAACAGCGAACGTGAACGGAAAAGCCGATTACAGGTCAAGCGTCCGCTTGCGGTGCTCGATCCGGAAGCATTCGAGGAGGTCACCCTCCTTGATGTCGTTAAAGCCTTCCAGCTTGATACCGCATTCGAGACCATCGCGAACTTCGCGAACGTCTTCCTTTTCCCGCCGCAGTGATCCAATCGCGTAGTCGTTGAGGATCTTCTGATCGCGGATCACGTTGACACGGCTGGAACGTTCGATCAGCCCACTGAGAACGCGACAACCCGCAATCGTCCCCACCTTGGAGTTGCTAAAGGTTCGCAGAACCAGTGCCCGGCCCGTCTGCACGGTGACCACTTCGGGGGACAACAGACCTTCCAGCGACTGCCGGATGTCATCGGCCACGTTGTAGATGATCGTGTAGCGACGGATCTCGACCTCTTCCTGACCCGCCAGGGAGATGGCATTTTCATCCGGGGCAATGTGGAAGGCCACGATGATCGCTCCGGACGATGCCGCGAGGTACACGTCGCTTTCGTTCACACCACCGACCGCCTCGTGCAGGATGCGAATCCTGACTTCTGGATGGTCGAACTTCTCCAACTCGTGTCGGATGGCTTCGATCGATCCCTGGGTGTCGGCCTTGATGATGAGCGGCAGTTCACGGAGCGTTCCATCGCGGTGCGCGAAGAACTCTTCCAGCGTCCGGGTACCGCCACGGCGAGCGAGCATGTCGGCCCGGCCCTTGTCGCGACGTTCCTTGGCCACCTGCACCGCCAGATCAAGGTCATCCACCGCGAAGAAGTGCTGACCCGCGCCCGGCACATCGGTCAGACCGGCGATCTTGACCGGCATCGAGGGGCCAGCCTCTTTGACTTCGCGGCCGCGATCATCGTACATCGCCCGCACATGGCCATAGGTCGCCCCGCACAACAGTGTGTCACCGATCTTCAGAGTTCCCCGGCGAACGATGCACCAAGCCATCGGACCACGACCTTCGTCGCGGAACGCTTCGAGACAAATTCCGTCTGCCGCGATTTCGGTCGGCGCGGTGTAATTCGTCAGTTCCGATGTCAGCAGCAAGGTTTCGAGCAGGTTGTCGATACCGGTCCCATTCAGAGCCGAGATCCGAACCACTTCCACGTCACCGCCCCACTCCGTCGGATACAACCCCTGTTGAGACAGTTCGGTGAGAACCTTCTGCTCGTTGATCCCGGGCAGATCGATCTTGTTCAGAGCGACCACGATTGGAACCCCCGCCGCTTTGGCATGGGCAATGCATTCCACCGTCTGGGGCATCACACCATCATTGGCGGCCACCACCAGCACGATGATGTCCGTGGCATTGGCTCCACGAGAACGCATCGCACCGAACGCCGCATGTCCAGGAGTATCCAGGAAAGTCAGCCGCTTGCCGTGGTGTTCCACCTGGTACGCCGCGATATGCTGAGTAATTCCCCCAGCTTCGCCCGCAGCCACATTGCTGCTGCGGATCTTGTCGACGAGAGTCGTTTTGCCGTGGTCGACGTGGCCCAGAATCGTGATGATCGGCGGGCGCTCCAACAGTGGAACCCCGAAGTCCTCGTTGGGACGGTCCAACCATTCTCGCAGCTCGGTTTCAACGTCATCCTCGTGCTCGATCTTCAAATCGATGCCGAGTTCCATCGCAATTTCAAGTGCCAGCTCTTCATCAATGGGATCGTTGATATTGGGCATCTTGCCCGCCTTCATCGCAATCCCAATCAACTTGCCGGCAGGACGGCCGAGAGCTTCACTGAAGCCGCGCATCGTCATTGGCAGCTTGATCGTGGCTTCGGACTTCAGCTCGGTACTCACCGACCGGCGGTGGGCCCGCTTCTGCTGACGGCTGATCTCCAGCACGTCGCCGTCCTCACCACGGGACTTCGTCCGCTTCTGCCGACGGGCTTCGCGGATTTCCTCCATCCCGCCGATCGTGGACTTACCCTTGCGGATTTCCTCAGCCGTCAACGGCGCGGCTTGTCCCGGCTTCTTGGTGCCGGTCTCCTTATTCTTCCGCATGATCTCCGCGATTTTCCCCTTACCGGAATCGCGGATCATTTCGCCCGTGAGCTTGAAGTCCGGCTTCTGAACCGGTCCCTCAACTTTGGTCGGAGCGGGTGCCTTGAAGTTTGGCAATGCCATGGTCGGCAGGGCAGGCTTACGCGGCCCTCGGTCCCGACTGATCGGGGGAGGCGCAGCACCCGGGGTCCGGGGGGCCTGACCGGAACGTGGCTGGGAATCGCGGATGGAACCCACGGGCTTCATCTCGCGCATCCCGCCGCCGGGAGCCACATAATCACTGCGGGTAATCGGCGAGGACCGACGCGGTGCGCCCGGCACCGGTGTGGAAACCTCGATCACCGCTGACGGCTCAGCGGGAGTCGCAGGGGGGACCGGCGGTTCCGGCACAACATCCGGAGTTATCACAGATTGTGGAGCTTCCCCGGTGGCAGGGGGAACCGGTTCCAAGACCAGAGCCGGGGCGACCTCGACCACTGGCTCAGGAGCGAGGGGAGCGACTTCCGGCTCGGGAGTCGTTTCGACAACCACCTCTTCGGGAGGGGCCTCGTCTTCGAAAACGGAATCGAGCTGTTCGTCATCCACGTCACGACGGCCCTTGACCGGCGCAAGCTGGCGGATCGGTTTGGGCTTAACTCGTTCGGGAACGAGATCGCGTGGGCTGGCAGGGGCCTCGGGCCCCTTGACGGGAGCCGACTTACGCGACTTCATATGAGCCAGCACACGATCCCGTTCTTCGGGAGAGATGCTTGCCAGTGGCGAACTTTTGACGTTCAGCCCAACCTCGGTGCAAGCCTGGATCAGGTCTTTGCTGTCGAGGTTCAGTTCTTTCGCTAGTGCGAAGATCCGAATCTTCAATCGTAACTCCTCGTCGACGCGACGGAGACTTCACGGGAGGCAACCCGCAGGGGGGCAGCGAAATCTCGGGGGGACCCCTGCCTGCTCCAGGAGTCGGGGGAACCTCGTCACCCCACGGCGGCTGTCATTCTCTTGATACTGCGACGCAATCTGGGAGCCCCAGCGGTTCCCCTCGGGGTCATTGTCCGCGCCGACAACAACCCTGCCTCCGTGCCGTTATGCTTGTCCGCCATCCCCTTCAGATTCCACAGGAGCTGCTGACTCAGGGGAAACCCCGGCCTCTGCGGGAGCGACCGGTGGTGTTACCGGTGCGGGCTTCTTTTCGCCCCGCCCCTGAGCATCGCGATCAGCCCGTTCAGCGGCCTTTCGCACCTTGTTTTCCTGTTCTTCCCGCTCGGATTCTTCCTCCGCGCGAGTGACGATTTCTTCACACTCTTCCGCACTCAGGCCACTCAATTCCTGCAAGTGGTCCGGCTCAATGACCGACAGATCATCGAAGCTGAAAAATCCCTGCGAAACCAGCGCCTCAGCCAGATCCTCAGTCACCTGAGTGATCTGCGAGAAGGCCTGAACCGATCGATCGAGCTGTTCGTCCAGCTCTTCACGGGTCATCACGTCGATATCCCAGCCGACCAGCTTGGAGGCCAACCGGACATTCTGACCCATCTTGCCGATGGCCAGCGACAGTTGATCTTCGCGGACGAGGACGATCACCTTGCCCAGCATGGGGCACATAATGACGTCTTCGACTTCCGCCGGTTGAAGGGCATTCGGAATCAGCACGGGAAGGGAGTCATTCCACCGCACGATGTCGATCCGCTCACCATCGAGCTCTTCAATGATGGTCTTGATCCGCGAGCCCCGCACACCGACGCAGGCCCCGACCGGATCAATGCTGTTATCAAAACACGACACAGCCACCTTGGATCGGTAACCCGCCTCCCGGGACAGCGAACGGACTTCGATAATCCGTTCGGTGACTTCAGGAATCTCGACTTCGAACAGGCGACGGACCAGATCCGGGTGCTTTCGCGAGAGCACCACCTTGATTCGCGTCCCCTGCTTCCGCACTTCAAGAACGATAGCCCGAACGCGGTCGCCCACCTTGTGGGTTTCGCCGGGAATCTGCTCACTGCGGGGCAGCAGAGCTTCTACCTTGTCGAACTGCACGGTGGTCACGCTCTGATCGACACGGGTTACCGTTCCCGTAATCAGGTGCGTCCGGCGTTCGCTGTATTCATCAAACAGGGTATCCCGTTCCGCCTCGCGGATCTTCTGGATCATCACCTGCTTGGCCGTTTGGGCCGCAATCCGCCCCAAGATTCCCAACTCTTCTTCAGGGACGGGCTCTCCATCCACCAAAGCGGTCACCAGACCTGTTTTGCGCTCAATCGAGACCGTGATCGCACAGTCTTCGCCGTAGTGTTTGCGCGCGGCGGAAAGGATCGCCTGTTCGATTCCCTCGAACACGATCGCTTCGTCGATTTTCTTATCGCGATGAATGGCATCGACGATTCTCAAAACCTCGGGGCCGTTCATGGTGCTGCACCACACTTCCTGCCTGGAGCCGACTCCAGGGAATCCGCCACTTGCCCGCGAGCCGCCCCAGCGACCCTCGGGAACAAAAAAAGTGGGCACGAAGTCCCACTTTGCGACACCGAAGCAAGCTTCGGCTTCCGGCGCAGCACTTCAGACGAGAATTCTCGCCGGAAGCGTGACGATCGGCCTGATTACGCCATTGCTGACATAAACAACCTCAGAGCACGGGCAGTGCCGGACATCGAACCGGAAACAGGACCGCCCGCTTCCGACCTGAGCGATGCAGCCTCTCCACACCCGTATTCTGTGGGTAGAAACCGGCGGATGAACCTCGCTCCACGAAGGAACGGCGGCCCACCGACAGAGGGACTCCATCGCGACCTATCTAACATAAGAAGCCCCCCCTCGAAAGTCAAGCATTGGAGCCCCCTTTGCGAATCCGTCATGACTATACTAATGACGACATCCCCCCCTCGGCTCACCCGCGAAAGAGGGCAGTCCAAGGCCACATCCCCTTGAAGCCATTTCCACCAAATCACTCAACGTGCACATGCGTACACATGCAGTGATACCCACGTGTGCCTCCATGCAACTCGGCAAACTTCCCCCGTGCTGTTCGATCTACTGCCCCGCTCCGGGAGACGACCAATCATGTTTGAATTGCCGGTCCTGAACCAGAATTCAACTCCGCCAACCTCGCGTTCGGGCCGCAAAGCACGATTTCTCATCGAAGGGATGCACTGCGCAGGGTGCGTCGGACGGGCCGAGACGGGCCTGCGGGCGGTACCCGGCGTACTCGACGCTCAGGTGAATCTCGCCAACCGGGAAGCCCAGGTCACCCTCTCCGAAGATGCTCCCGAACCGAACTGGACATCCGTTCTGGCCCCACTCGGCTATCAGTTCCGACCACTTCCCGATGCAACAACTCCTCCGGAGTCCCCCCCCAGCCCCATTCCATGGATCATCAGTCTGAGCTTCTCGGCTCTGGTGATGTGGCTCTGCACGGGCGGCGGCCACTGGCCCGGAGCGCACCGGCTGGCAGCAGGACTCAGTGCCTTCGTCGTGTTTGGATTTGGAAGAGAGTTCTACCGCATCGCGTGGACACGCTGGCAACAACGAACCTCGGACATGAACACCCTGATCGCCCTCGGATCAGGAGTGGCGTACATCGCGGGGCTGGTCGAACTCGGGCTGCACGGTGCGGGGCATGCTGTCTCTACGTCGGCAATGCCCTTTGACGCAGCGGCGATGATCGTTTCGTTTGTGCTTTTGGGACGATGGCTGGAGGCGCGGGCGCGACAGAGGGCCTCACGGGCGATCGATGAACTCGGGGGGCTGATTCCACAAGAAGCCGTACTGCTGCGAAGAGATAACACGGAAGTCATCGTCCCCCTAGCTCAGGTGTGCGTCGCGGACCGGCTCCTCGTGCGACCAGGAAGTCGCCTGCCCGTGGATGGGCGTATCGAATCGGGACGGGCCGACCTCGACGAATCCCTGCTGACCGGAGAATCGCTTCCCGTGTCCCGCGGTCCTGGCGATTCGGTACTGGGAGGCTCCCTGTGTCATGGGGGCAGCCTCGTCGTTCAGGCTGAGCAGGTTGGCGACGCCACAACGCTGGGTCAGATCATCGGGTTGGTCCGGGACGCCCAGGGAACCAAGGCCCCCATCGCCCGGCTGGCGGATCGGATTGCACGGGTTTTCGTCCCCTCCATCCTCGGATTGGCTCTCACGACAAGCATTGCCTGGCTGATCCTGGCGACCGGTCCCGACCGTTTCGCACGAACCGTACAGGCGACGGTCAATGTGCTGGTCATCGCGTGTCCCTGCGCCTTGGGTCTGGCCACACCGGTGGCGGTCGTGGTGGCCATGGGGCGGGCAGCGCGGGAAGGACTGCTGATTCGGGATGGCGAGGCCCTGGAAACACTTGGCAAGGTGTCCCGGGTCGCCTTCGATAAAACCGGAACACTGACGATCGGACAGCCCCACGTGATAGCCTGGGAAGGGCTGGACCAGAACAGCGAGACGGCTCTCTCGGCGGCGAGGGCGGTGGCTCAGCTTTCCGAACACCCGTTGTCAGGGGCCATAGTGACGTGGATTGATACCGCCAGCGGAGCCCCTGCCGCCCCGCTTCCTGTCAGTGACTTTCAGAGCATTCCCGGACAAGGCATTCACGGAACCGTGGCGGGGCAGAACATCCGCCTGGAACGCGATCCTCTCGCCACGCCCGATCAACCGGGAACCAGGACAGCCTTATTCATCGACAATCAGCGAATTGGAAGCTTTGTCCTGCAGGATCAGCTGCGTCCGGAGGCTGCGGGAGTCATCGCCGCACTGCGAACCCTCGGTATCCAGACAGCCTTGCTGACTGGAGACCGGAAAGCGGTTGCCCAACAGGTCGCTCGCGAAGTCACCATTGACGATCCCCGAGCCGAACTGCACCCAGGAGACAAGGGAAGCATTCTGCGTGACTGGCAGTCGCACGGAGAGGTCGTTGCCATGGTGGGAGATGGAATTAACGATGCCCCCGCGCTGGCCATCGCGAATGTCGGAATGGCCCTCGGTTCCGGGACAGCTGTGGCCATGGCGACCGCCGATGTGACGGTCCTTTCGGGCTCATTGCGAGGCGTGGTGGATGCGATCCTGTTGTCGCGACAAACGCTGCATGTGATTCGCCAGAATCTGGGATTCGCGATCGGATACAACCTGGTCGGAATCCCGCTGGCGGCGGGGCTGCTCTATCCGTGGACGGGCTGGCTGCTGCCCTCCTGGTTCGCTGCTGCGGCGATGTCTTCGAGCAGTGTCTGCGTGGTACTGAACAGCCTGCGTCTGGGACGACGACCCGACCAACGACAAACGGACGCGAAAAACTCTGTTTCGCGTCCGTTGAAATCGTCTCTGTACGATAACCGTACGGGAAAGTGATTGCTCCCGTCATGTCGTCGGGCGGTTTAGCGTTCCGCCACCTTATTGGTTTCCGTTTCTCGCTTGATGGCTTCATAGATCTCTTCGCGATGCACCGGGACATTGGCCGGAGCCTGGATTCCCAGCCGCACTTTGTCCCCTCGAATGTCGACGACGGTGATCACAATGTTGTCGCCAATCATGATGCTCTCGTCGCGGTGGCGTGATAGAACAAGCATGTCAAAGTCCTTCCCTGTGGTGGAGTGTTGAGAGGCGAGAGCACACGCCCCCCCTTTGTTCCATGGGGGTTCGAGACTCCATCGCCAGAATGTTTCGCGGCACCAGCCCGTGTGATGTTCAGGGCTCGGTACTGAGTGAATCGGACAGCTGGCAAGATTTTCCGCCTACGAAGGGCTTGATTTCCCCGAAAGCTTTTCGAGTCACGGGGAGCTGCGCGGTCGTGCGGGCTGTAATGAACGCAACCTGTCGTTCCGGGCCTTCAGAGGCGATTTTCTGCAATTCGCTGAAGTCGCTGCTGCTGATCCGGCGTGACCGCCAAGGGTGTCCCGGCGGGCGGAACAGCAGGAACCAGATGCTGGGCGATCCGCCGGAGCAACTCGCCCACGCCTTGCCCCGATTGAGAGGAAACGGCCAGCGACCCGGGGGGCCACGCGACCCCCGTGGCGGGAGGCAGATCACTCTTGTGCAAAACCACCAGGCGCCGCGTCGCCAGTTCAAGCAGCTCGTAATCCTCGGGGTTCGGAAGCTGACTGGCATCCCAGAGCATGATCGCCAGATCAGCCTGGGCCAGTGCCGCGCGCGTGCGGCGAACCCCCTCCTGCTCAATCGGATGTACCGTATCTCGAATACCCGCACTGTCTGTCAGTCGAACGGGCCACCCCTCGATGGCGGTATCCAGGGTCACCAGATCCCGCGTGGTTCCCGCTTCCGCGGACACAATCGACCGTGTGAACCCGGCAATGGCGTTCATCAGACTCGACTTGCCCACGTTGGGGCGGCCACAGAGTACGACCTCCCAGGGACTCGTCAGGTGCTGTACCAGTGGCAGCCACGACTGCATGGCTGCCACACCGGATTTCCGGGCCTCGCCCGTCAATGATTCCAGTCGGGTCAGTTCGCGATCCCCCAGTCCCGTGGTCTGCTCCAGCAAGATGTCCGCCGCCCGCTGCGTTCGGGCCTGAGTCACCATCGACCAGACCCCTTCGAGTGCCACTTCGTGCGGGACAAACCCCCGTTCCACCAGGCTCTTCTGAATCCGCTGAATCGCCGCAATTCCCCCGTGACAGCTGACCTCCAGGGATTGCTCGGACGTTCGCGCCAGCACGACATCCTCGGCGGGAGCTGCCCCCCAACTTCCGAAACAGAGGACATTCACCGGCTGCTGGCACAGCGGGCGACCGTGAGCCGCCCGAAACAGCGGGGGAGCTTCCTCCAGGCGTGCCAAATCCCCCGTGACCCGCAGGACGGCAATCGCACTACGGCCCGCACCCGTCAAAAGTTCCACGGTCGGAGAGATCGTCATCATCGGGCGAACACCCCACAAGAACGGAAGGGGAACGGACTACCGCTTCCCAACCTTCACATCCCCGTACGCATGCACCTTCTGACAGATCATCCGCAGGGACTCTTCGAGGTTTCCGCTGGCGGTCTTGAAGGCGTCGGCGTCGATCGTCAGCGGGGCACCGAGGACGACCAGGGGGGCACCGAATTCGGGGGTGCGGATGGCTTGTTCGAGGGTCAGGCCGCCGACGGCTTGGACGGGGATGCTGACCGCTTGCACCACTTCTCGCAGCTGGTCGAGGGGGCTGGGCTGGCGGCCTCCGGCGGCGACGATGCCGCGGCGTTCGTCGTAGCCGATGTGGTGGATCACGAAGTCGCAGCCGAGGTCTTCCAGCCGTTTGGCCGACTCGATCATGCAGGGGGCGGCCATATTGTCGCCCATAACCTTTACGCCGTGGTCGCGACCGGCCTTGACGACGCACTTGATCGTTTCGGGGTGCGAACGCTCCATGACGACGACATGCGTGGCCCCGGCCTTAGCCATCATCTCGGCTTCGAGGTAGCCGCCGTCCATCGTCTTCAGGTCGGCCACGATCGGCACACCGGGGAACGCCTTCCGCAAGGCCCGGATGCCGTGCAGCCCCTCAGCCAGAATCAGCGGCGTCCCCGCCTCCAGCCAGTCGACCCCGGCCCGCATCGCCAGCGCAGCAGTTTCGAGAGCCTCATCGATGTTAGTCAGGTCGAGGGAGATTTGAACGATCGGGAGCATGGGACGGTTCGCATGAGATGAGGAACGCTGGAACATCCAGCCTGTAGTTACATCTTTTACGGTCCGAGAGTTGCCGGAAACAAGTTCACCCACCCTGAAACCAGATGACGTGTATGCGTCGGGATAGCCGGCAACCGCCAGTTTCTGCCCCTCTGCTTACTGACGACATGCCCTTCATGGAGGGTGTGACCGTGGGAACGCGAGCGGGGCCGGAGCGAAACCGTGCGTCAGCGGGTCAACCTGGGGCTTCATATTGCACCTCCTCCCTCTGGCTCGGTACAGTCGCCCAGCAGGAGCTGACTTTGGAACCGGTGCCGGGGAATTCGTGGATCACGCGGTGCCGCAGAGTGCTGCGGTACTGGGAAGTCAATCGCGCCGTTGCCTTTCTGGTCGCCTCCCGCGGTTGGCAGTTTGTCTCTGGCTTTATCACGCTGTTTCTTCTGACCCAGTATCTCCCCGGTGAGGCAATCGGCGTCTACTCAGCCTTCGCCAATCAACTGGGAGTGCAGCTGTTCGCCGAACTGGGACTGCCAGGCATTGTGGTCGTCCTGGCCAGTCACGAATGGGCCCATCTCCAGCTTGACCCTCAGCGGCGGATTGATGGCAATGCCCAGTGCCAGATGCGACTGGCGGGGCTGCTGCGATTCGCGGACCGCTGGTTCTGGATGGCGGGTGTCCTGTTCGTGCTGATCGCCGGAGGGCTCGGAACCTGGAACCTGGAGCACTCCGACACCGGCTTGGTGGATTGGCGATGGCCGTGGATCTGTTCCGTTCTGTCCAGTGCCCTGTGCTTCCCCTACATCCCGCGCATCGCCCTCCTCGAAGGCTGCAACCAAGTCGACCGTGTCAACTTGCTTCGATTGTACCAATCGATCGCGGGCAGCTTGGTGGTCTGGCTCGTTCTCATGTCCGGGGCTGGCCTCTGGGCTCTGGTCGGGTCCAACATGGTGCGATGGGGCTGTGAAACATGGCTGGTGCATGTCCATTATCGGGCCACGTTTCAGAGTCTGCGCGAGGTCACAGTCCACGAACCGATGTGCTGGCGCAAAGAAATCTGGCCCCTGCAGTGGCGTTTCGCCATCCAGAGCATCGGTTCCTACTTTAGTACCTATTTCTTTCAACCTCTCATACTGCGAGTTCAGGGTGGCGTTGTAGCCGGTCAGTTTGGAATGACCTGGCAGGTGCTTAACACCTTGTACACGGTCAGCTACTCCTGGGTGAATACCCGCATGGCGGAACTGGGGATTCTGGCCTCACGGGGCGAGCACGATCTCCTGCATCGCCGATTGCGAAAGATCGGCTGGATCTCGGTCGGTGTATTCCTGATCGGTTCCCTGTGTTTCAGCCTGACTGTCGAGGCCCTTCGTCGGGTGGGGATTCGCATGGGCTCCCAGTTCCTTCCTCACCAGGAGGCTGCCGTACTGGTCTTGGGGATGACGGGAATTCTGGTCGCCACGCTCTGGCAACTTCGAGTGCGGCTGTACAAGCATGATCCGTTCCTGATCCCCAATACCCTGGCGGCGATCTCCATGGCGGGGCTCGCCTGGTTCGGCATTCAGCGGGAAGGCAGCTGGGGTCTGGCCGTCGGATACGCGGGCCTGGTCTGGGTATTCACGGTTCCCGTCTCGTTCTGGGTCATGCGAAACACGATTCCGGCCCCGGCCCACCGTACCGACTGACACACCGCTCCCGCACGGGGGTTCCGAATAGCCATCCTTCTTGTCCGTCGTGCGGCGATCGAAGGCCAGCGGCGGGAATTCAAGCACCCTGTCGAACGGCCTTTCCAGTCCGTTTGAGATCGACTGTTCCCGGATGAGACGGCCCGGAAAGGCCGTCTTACGGGGAGACTATTTTCAACCGCCTTCCTAAGATATCGAAAGTCCTCCGCACCCCGGTCATCGAACGGTTCATGCTGCCGCCGAGTCTTTTTTCTGCCTCCCCCTGTTGCCTGACTGTCGGCAACTTTGATGGGGTGCACCTTGGCCATCGCCGGATGGTCGAAGAACTGGTCGCCATGGCCCAAAAACAGGGCACGCGAGCCATCGCTGTGACTTTTGACCCTCCCCCTCTACGGCTCCTCGCTCCGGAGCGTTGTCCACCCCAGCTGACCACGCTGGCCCGCCGACAGTCCCTGCTTCTGGCGGCGGGGGCCGACGAAGTGGTCGTCCTGCCGACGACACCCGAGCTGCTCCAGATGACTGCCGAGGAGTTCGTTGAATCGATTCTGCTTCAGCAACTGAAGGCCGTGGGGATTGTCGAGGGCCCGAATTTCCGGTTCGGACGGGGACGGGTGGGGGATGTCCACACGCTGCGGTCGTTGTGCGCGGGGCGATTGCCGTTAACCGTAGTGGATGCCGTAGAGACGGACAGCGGCATGATCTCCTCCAGCTTGATCCGTACCGCCATTCAGTCAAGCCAGATCGCGACGGCCCGCAAGATGCTGGGGCGTCCCTTTGAAATTCAGGGAGTCGTCGGTACGGGAGCCCAGCGAGGCCGGACCATCGGCTTTCCCACGGCCAATCTCGAGGCCATCGAAACGCTACTCCCTCCCCCGGGTGTTTACGCCGGACGGGCCCGTGTGCATGGCGTCCCGTACACCGTCGCCCTGCATATCGGTCCGAACCCCACCTTCGGAGAAGGCGCCCTCAAGGTGGAAGCCCACCTCATTGGATACCAGGGGAATCTCTACGGGACCGAACTCGTCATTGAATTGCTCGACCAGCTGCGCGGGGTCGTCCGCTTCTCCTGTGTCGAGTCCCTGATCGACCAGCTGCGAAAAGACGTGGCCCAGGCCCAGGCGATCCTCGCGGGGGATGCCGCCTGATGCGGTGGCGAACGGGTTGGCGTATCATTCTCGCGGAATTGCGACACACATTCAGGACACCGACCGATGCTTCAAACTGCCCTGCACTCCTGGCATGCCGCACGCGGAGCCAAACTGGTTGACTTCGCGGGCTGGCACATGCCGGTGCTGTACACTTCACTGGTCGAGGAGCATCAGGCCGTTCGCCAGCGGGTCGGGCTGTTCGACGTGTCACACATGGGACGACTGCGGTTTACGGGAAGCGACGCCGAGAACTTCCTGCAGGAACTGCTGACAACCGACTGCGCTCAGCTGGCGGTGGGCGATGTGAAATACTCGCTGGTCTGTCAGGAGTCGGGCGGCATTCTCGACGACGTGCTGCTGTACCGCCGCGAACAGGAGTGGGCCCTGGTGGTGAATGCCAGCAATCGCGAAAAACTGCTGGAATGGTTCGAGACGCATCGCCGGGGGCGGGACATTGGCCTGATCGATGAAACCACCACCACAGGGATGATCGCCGTCCAAGGGCCCCAAAGCGTCGCTCTGATGACCGCCTTGGGGGCGAGCAGCGTCGCAAGTCTCAAGTATTACACGTTCACGGAGGTCGTGGTCGGCAACATCCCCTGTGTGGTCAGCCGGACCGGCTACACCGGAGAGGATGGATTCGAGCTGACTTGCCCTGCGACGCAGGCCACCTGGCTCTGGGAGCAGTTGATGGCAGCTGGAGCCGCCTTAGGGATCGCCCCCTGTGGTCTGGGAGCCCGGGACACACTGCGATTGGAAGCGGCGATGCCGCTCTATGGGCACGAGATGGACGAGACCATGGACCCGTTCACGGCGGGACTGGCATTTGGCGTCCGGTTGAAAAAGACGATGCCGTTTATCGGACGGGCGGCCCTGGAAGCGGTCAAGGCCGTCCCCACGACACGCCGTCGGGTGGGACTCAAGCTGTCCGGAAAACGAATTCCTCGCGAGAAAATGACCATACTCAGCAACGGCGTGAGCGTGGGTTACGTATCCTCGGGAACGCAGTCTCCCACGCTGGGGTATCCGCTGGCGATGGGCTACGTGCCCGCTGAACTGGCTTCCCCGGGAACCATCGTACAGATCGAAATCCGGGGAAGCGCTGAACCGGCGGAAGTCTGCCCGTTGCCATTCTATCGACGACCAAGCTGATCGAGACGGTTGAACCCGAGCCCCTGTTGAACCAGGGGCAGATATTCCAAGCCACCCCTTGATTCGTGACACAGACAGATCTATCTGTGCCTCGAATCCGTAAAGATGAACAGCGAGAGAGCCTTATCGGTAATTGTCTTCGGGTCTGGCAGACAGGAATGTCTGCCCCACCGATCCACAGCCCTGCCATCACCAGCGGCACAGACATTCCTGTCTGTGCGCCGGGAAGACAGTTCTGATCCGACTAGAACTCGCCGACCACCTCACCCCCCTGCATCGTGGCCAGGGCTTCCAGAACCTGGGGGTCGGTATTTTCGGAGACGAATCGGACCGCACCATCGGCCATTCCAAAGTGACAGCCACCGATGGCGGGGCCGCCGATCCCGTCCGCCCCCTTGATGTACGGCTGCTGCGTCAAAGACCGAATCGTGGCGGCCCCTCCCTGAGCCCAGGCTCCGGTGTATCCATCCGATTCCGCGATGGCAAAGGTGTTCGAGGTTCCGTCGGTAATATCTCGCATACGTGTGGCGCGATTGTATCCGAAGATCCCGGCCACAGGGCTCGGCAATTCCGCTGTCGGTCCCTCCTCCGTGATACCTCCAATGCCCACGTAATGGGTGACTCCCCCTCCCGGCGGAATGCTCGGGTTCATGTAAGTGGGAATCGCAACCATCAACGGCATCTCATTGGCCGCCGAGGCATAGCCCTCCTTCATGTCCACCTGATTATACAGAGGAGCCTGATCCATGTAGGGCAGGATACTCACCATCCAGCTCAGGCGTTCTTCCACTTCCAGATCGTCGTTGGGCACGGTCCCCGGAGGAAAGTGGTTGAACGTGTCATGGTAGTTGTGCATTGCCAGCAGCAGCTGCTTCATGTTGTTCTTGGACTGCGAACGCCGGGCGGCCTCGCGGGCCTGCTGCACGGCGGGCAACAGCAGCGCGACCAGCACCGCAGGCACAGCCACACTCGATACGCCCCCATCACCCCCCGGAATCGGCAGGCCCGGCACCGAGGAGCTGGTACGGGTCGTCCAGCCGTTTTCATCGACCGTTGACCAGGACACGTTCGGGAACATCGGCTGGGTCACCAACTCCGCAGGAGGCAGTTCGCTGATCACAAATACGGGGGGTGAATTCGGGGGCAGCATGTGACTCTGAACCATCGCGGCCTGAGCCAAGCTGGCCCCCACGGGAGCCAACCCAACGATCAGACGGTAAGTCGAGCGTGGATCAATAATCGACAATCCGGTGAACGATTCGGGCATCACCAGCGTCGTCTCTTCTGGCAGCGACGCCGCATCCCATTGCGGCAACTGCCCCGCCAGACGCATCTCAAACGCCCGCACCGGCTGAGGCAGGAACGATACGCACATCCATTCGTCGGTCACGAGGATGGCCGGGGAGACCCCCGCCTGGATCGATTCGATATGGTACGTCTTGCCCCCCTCGTTTTCCTCGACCCGCGTGTTGACCTGCCCATTCGAAATCTGGGGAAGCAGTTCGACAAGCAGCTTGTTGAGTCCCGTCTGCAATTTTTCGGAGTCTTTCACCTGGACGATCATGGCTGGCATGATACCGAAACCCGTTTGGGCCTCGTCGTTGTACAGACAAGTCACCGAGCCCAGCGACGACAGCAGATCGTCGACCAGATCCATCCCCATCCGGTCGCGAGCTTCGGCCCGCGCGGACTGCACGATCGCGGTGTCGGGTGACAGCACACCTTCCAGCGCCACCGCCGTGTCAAAGATCGTATTGACGGCGGCGGCACTGTCGAAGCTGGTCGCCATCAACGAGTTCAGCTTTGCGGGCAGCGGCGGCAGATCGGCCACGGTGATCGACTGCTGATCCAGCAGCGACAGCAACCCGCGCCGCTCGCCGGGGGCATCCAGCGTGGTCAATGACGTGAGTGACCGCCCCTTGATTCCCCCCTGGACGCCAATCGAATTAAGATTGTCGAGCCCCAGCGCGACCAGGATTTCCTGCACCGTGGTGGGGTTGTCTTCGCTCTGTGTCGGAACGGGCATCCCGCCGAACATCGCCCGCACCGGAGCCAGATCCAGCCAGCCGAACGAAGTCAGTGCCCCATCGGTGGGCTGACTGTATCTAGCCCACAATGGGTTCGTCGTCACGTTGTCCGCCTTGGCGTCCGCAACGGCCAGTGCTTGGTTAATGGCATCGATTCCAACCACCACCGCCAGATGCTTGCCTTCGACCCACCAGCCAATTTCCACGCCCGGCGAATCCGGCACATCGACGCGAACGATGATCCGCTTACCCACCGTTTTACGTTCTGGCTTGGCCTGACCGTTGGAGACCAGTTGCAGCGTGCTGGAGACCAGCTTGTCGAGTGCGGCTCCGTTGTGAATCACCGCAATCCCCCAAGGTTGGGGACCACGATCCCCCATCCCCGGCGTCACCGCGAAAGAAAACCCGTGGTCGTAAATGGTTTGCAGGGCATCCGTGTACGGTTTCACCGGGACGGGCCCCGCGAGACCCTTCACGCGATTGAAGGACTTTTCGAAAAACCCGAGCAGTCCACTCTTCACCAGGGCATCGTGGGCCGCTGTCTTCTCAAACGCCTCAGCGTGGAGCAAGGCTCCATCCACCTTGGCCATCAGAACGGCATCTCCGGGGAGCAACGTTTCGGGCGCAACTACCTTGACGGTTCTCCCCTGTCCATAGCCCCAGCCAATCCCCAGCAGCACCAGCGCGGCGATCGTCACTACAAATGAAATCCGACGGGTTCTCATTATTCTCCCTCCCGATCGACCCAGACTTCAGAATGAACTTACGACAGCTCCCTCCGTGTCTGAACCTGATGGAAGATTACGTTTGCCCGGACGAAAAACGCAACAGAATCACGAGAGATTGCACCGCTCCGGGTGTGCATCAGAAAAGTAGGCAGCCGCCATTTTCTGCCCCCTCCTCCCACTGGCGGCAAGGCTTTCGGAGTGGATTCCGCTGTGGGGAGAGGGCCGGGGTGAGGAGGCCGGAGATCTCGGCTACCTACAATTTGAGGCACACACAAGCCGCTCCGCCCAGCTTCACGCGGGGGCACTCTCCGTCGTCGGTTTTCATTCCCCGCATGACTCTTCCGGAGTGGTGAAGCCATTGTCCAGGATGTCTTGCGGAGCTGTGGCGAGAATGCCGTCCGTTACGATCAAACTCCGGGAAGTGCCTCGGCGCCCTGGCCGGTTGATCCCCGAAATTCATGGTGTCAGGATCTTTTTCAAAATGGGTGTCATCGCATCCGCCTGTCGCCAGAAGCCCAGATCGGACGGATGCGAACTGTCGACCGTCCCCTCGTTGTCATCCCCCAGCAGATGCTCGCCCTCCAGGTAGTGCAGCCCCGTCACCCCGGCGGCTTGCAGGCGTTCGTACGCAGCCCGGTACTCGCGGCGACTGTCGTCATTGCGTTGCCGCTTGTCTTTGTGAAACAGGGCATCGGCGTAGGTCCGATCCTCCACAAGGAGCAGCGGGACGTTCGGTTTCTTCTCACGCATCCGCTGAATGAACGGCTCGGTCCGTTCCTTAACCTCGGCAGGATTCATGTTGGGAAGACAGTCGAGGACATAGACCGCCGCATCGATCTCAGCCAGAAGATCAGCCAGCTCCAATTCCATCCGGCCATTCCCTGAAAAACCGATATTCACTGTCGGGCGGTCCAGTCGTCGCCCCAGAATCGCCGGATGACACATCCCGGGACGCGAGGCGCACGCTCCGTGGGTGATCGACGTGCCATAAAACACGACCGGCTGAATTCGATCCGCCGGGTACGGCTCCGGGCGAAAGAGATCGGACTCTTTCGGAATCCCAATCTCCAGCTTCTGTGTTCCGTTATAGAGTGGGAGGTAAAGCCGATACTCTCGTCCCGAAGAGGAGGGGGCACCCTCGGCAGGCAGCGGGGAAATCCCCTGCGCCAAATGGGCCGTAGAACTCTGTGCCGTCGGCTTGCCGCAGGCCACCCACCGCCAGACTCCCGCATCGTCTCGCGCGTACAAGTCGACACCGCTGACCCCGGTGGCGGGCATATGCGGCATTTCCAGTTTGGCACTGGTGACCGTCCAGCGGGCATGGATGTGGGGAGCGTTGGACCGAAACCGAACACACATTCCGGCAGAATGCCGACTCAGATTCCACACTGCGTCGCGCACAGTGGCCTTGGCCTTGGCGGGCAACCGGTCGTACGGAGCTTCGACTTCGTTCCAGTTCCGCCCTTCGACACCAATCTCGAGCGCGTCATACCAGAGCAGGGAACCTTCTTCCGTGGCGGCCGTTTTGAGCAACGGCTCCCCCGCCACTACCGTCGAAGCCAGACAGCCAAACCACAACAGAAATGCACAGCGCATGTGAACTCCCCTCGAGAACAATCAAGATCGCCTGATACGATCCCGGCTGGACGCGGAGCGGTCAAGGCTCACCGCTTAGAGTTCGGGGGGCGCGGAAAACAAGAAACCCCGGTCATGCGAGCTGCATCACCGGGGTCCGAAATACGGAAGGGATCAGTGCCGATTACGGACTGACGATCTGATCCAGCTTGTCGTTGATGTCATTCAGGTCGGACTGATTGATTGCGCCGAGCACGAGGGCTCCCGTTGCGGCCGTCACGGTCCAGAGGGTGATGATGTCCAGACCACCGAACACTCCGCCGTTCGGATCGCCGTAGTATTCGCCGTCTTGGGCGCGAATCACACCTTCTGCAGCCAAGGCCATCTTGCGAGCGGCATGGGCAGGGGCAGTTTCGGACTTCCACACGCGGATCGGGGCCTTGGCTTCACCTACGGCGATCTCGTAGACACCGGCCTTCACGGCGGGCATCGAGAAGGTACCGTCCTTCTTCGAGATGACCTGAGCCACAGGCTTGCCGTTCTGGGTCAGCACGACCTGAGCCCCATCCACGGGCTTGGCATTGGCACTCAGCACCGCACCCGTCAGAGCGCCGCTGCTCTGGAGTGCCACATCACGAGATTTCTGAACAGCAACCGCAGCTTGGGGCGCTGCGAAGGCCGCAGGGGGGACGACCATGCCGATGCACGCGAGGGCAACGACGGCATGTGTCAGCTTGCGAGAGAATTTCATGGCATGTCCTTACGGTTCGATGCGGCCGAGGGGGGCAGTTATGAAGTGATCCAACACGCCGTCGACCGACCGGCGCCCGGGCTGACACGGCTCGCATCCTGAGATGCGTCCACTCCGCGTATTTGGTGGTGACCGAGGACGACCCTCGGAGTGCAGGACAGCTGAGTGACCGAAACGTCTGTCCTTGACAGTGAGCGGGTAAGTACCCTGCTCGATGAAGGGCCGTCAATCCCTTCCTTCTCTTTTTCGGATTCCAATTCCATCGAGTTTATGGATTATTTCAAATTCACTGGGTTTTTCGATTAAATCAATTTTCCGTGGCATATTCCACCGGCGAAATCCGCCGCCTGGAACGCACTCCCCGTGAGTCTGCCGTGTTCCCCCCGCGGCCCACGTTTCTTTTTGACAACAAGGCATCGTGACATAGCGTTGAAGTGAGCGAGTCAGGCTGACCAGACTCTACACCGGCCCTGATTCCGACGAATCGATCGGATTGTGAACATGCCCCACACACGAAAAGCCCCGACACATCCGATGAATTCGCCCCGAAATTTTCTGGGGCTGATCGGTCTGTGCGAAGTCGGACAGAACCCGTCTCCCGAGATCCGCGACACCCTCCTGGGAAGAATTGTCAGCGCCATTCAGTTTCGCGATGAGCAGATCCTGTTTCACTCGCGACGTGTCGCCATCGTCGCTGTCGGGATTTCCCAACGACTGGGCTGGGCTCCCGAAGAATCACAGCAGCTGGAAATCGCGGCACTCCTCCATGATTTCGGCAAGGTGGGAATCCCGGATCACATCCTGCAAAAGCCGGGGCGACTCAGTCCGGATGAACGTGATCTGTTGCGGGTGTCGCATGATGTGGCGGAAATCCTGCTTCAGGCCAGCCGTTTTCCAGAGACCGTCCTGGAGATATTCCATGATTCCGCCAGTCCGGGAGGTGTCTCGGCGGGGCTGCTGGGGCGTCATCTGGGGGCTCGTATTCTGGCGGTGGCCGACGCGTTTGACTCACTGACCCACCATCAGGCCCACCGCCGGGCCTTGTCACGTGAACAGGCCATGCACCACCTGCAGAATATTGACGGTGCCAAATTCGACCGAAATGTGGTGGCGGCACTGCATCGCTGGCTTGCCTCAGAGGACTCCCTGATCCTCGAAGACAACAAGGAAATCGAAGAAGCCATCCGGAATTCTGGCATCGTCAGCCAGGAAATGATGGAACAGGCCAGTTCACTCTGCCATCTATTTTCTCAGCTGAGCATGCTGGAAAACCTTTACGACGGTTACTACATGGTGGACGCACAGCGGCGGATCACCATCTGGAGCTGTGGCGCCGAGCGGGTCTTCGGTCTGAAGCGGATCGAGGTGTTGGGCAAAACCTGGTCACAACAAATCACCAACTACTCGGCAAAGGGGTTGGAATCGAGTGTCTTTGACATGGCCATCTCATCCGGCCAACCCTACATGATGTCCGTCCAGATCAAAACGGCTCGTAACTCGGTCGAATCCGATGTCTACGCCATCCCCATTTTTGATTCCCAGGGGATCTATCGGGGAGCCTGTGAGATCATACAGCAGCCCAACTCCAGCCATCGGGGATCGGAGAAGTTCCAGGAGCTGCAACTGGCAGCCACTCGGGATCCCTTGACGGGATTGGCCAATCGGGCGGAGCTGGAAGTTCGCATGAAGAAAGTCACGGAAGCCGCCGAAGAGCCCGGCGGAACACCCTTCAGCGCGATCTTCCTGGACGTGGATCATTTCAAGGCGATCAACGACGAGAACAGCCACCAGGTGGGGGATCAGGTACTGGTGGATGTGGCCCATCTGATTGAAGATGAGCTTTACTCGGGTGAGATCGTCGCCCGTTACGGCGGCGAAGAATTCGTGGTGATCTGCCCGGAGACCCTGCTGAACGATGCTGTGCAACGAGCGGACCGGCTCCGGCGGGCGGTTCAAGCGGCGTCTCCCGGGGGTCTCAAGGTCACCGCCTCTTTCGGAGTCGCTCAACTGGAGGA
>QWPB01000135.1 GCA_003671275.1 Planctomycetota bacterium
CTGCTCCTGGCGAGCCGCCTGCTGGGCGGCATCAGGGGCGATCGGCTCGATATCAGCCAGTCGCTGAGCGATCTCCAGTTGCTTTTGCTGGCTCTGTTTGATCGCATCCGCCAGCTGTTCGACCGGCTTTCCGGTCGCCTGCTGTTTGCGGAGATCTTCCATCTGGCGAGCCAACGCTTTCTGGTCGTCGGAAATTCCCCGGGCTTCGTGGAAGGCTCGCTGCTGCCGTTCTTCGGGGGTTCCGATTCGCTGTACCAGTTGGTCGATGTCATTCTTGGCCCGTGCGGCGGCATCGGTTGCTTGCTGAGCGGTTTCCGCCTTCCGGTTGGGTTCCTCCTTCAGGAGTTGTCGAACAGCCTCCTGTCCTCGCTGTACGGCATCCCGTTGGGGATCATCCGCGTGCCTGGGGACATCAAGTTGGGCGGTCGCTGCCTGCAGTGCCGCCTGTTCCAGTGCCAGATCTCGTCTCTCCCGTTCCAGGGGCTTCTGGCCGTTGAGCAGTTCCTGCGGCAAAGGCTGATTCGGGGCTTTTTGTTGTGCCTCGCGGCGGACCTGTTCGGCGTCGCGTTCCTTTTGCGTGAGTGCCTGCAATTGGTTTTTGAGATCTTCCTGCCGTTTCGCCAATTCCTGCGCGGCCTCACGTGGGTCAGCGGGCAACTGGGAATTCCGCTCCAGAGCTTCTGCCAGTTTCTCCAAATCCGCAGCGGCTTGCTTCTGGGCCTCGGCAGCCTGCTGAGAGTCCCCCGCAGTCAACTCATCCATCGCCTGTTCAAAATCATTGAGGTCGAGCGGCTTGGCCACCTGCTGTGCCTGCGTCAGTTCCTGCTCCGCCAGCAGGTCCTGGGCCTTCGCCTGCAGATCCTGTTGCTTCTGCTGCTGAGGAGCCAGCTGGATGGCATTCTGCTGGGCTTCCTTGGCCAGCGCCTCGCCAAGTTTGTCTTCCCGGTTGGCCAGTTCCGCAGCCCGGTCAAACAGCTCCTGCAACTGCTTGAGCAGTTCTTCCTGCGCCGCTGTCAGAAGTTCGGGACGCTTCTGCAGCAGGGAGTTCAAATCTTTGGAGAGTGAATCGTGACGGGTCAGAAGGTCGTCCTTCTGCCGCTGCTGTTCTTCCGGGGTGAACGGTTGAGGGGAATCCGGAGTCCGTTCGGCTTCGGGAGTCTTTGTGACGTCTCGCTGATCCTCGTATTTCTCCGTGTCCTTGGCGAGTTGTTCCGTGCGGGCTGCGAGTCGTTGCAACTCGAACAGATCCCGCTCCAGCGCCGCGGCCTTGTCGAACTTCTCCTCCAGGGCGCGGAGTCGCTGCTCGGCTTCATTCAGCTCGACAATTGCCTGCTTGAGCGAAGCTTCTTTGGCAGGCAGTTCCGTGGTTTGGGGAACGCTATCGGTCTTGTCTGCCGCCGGATGCAGATCGTCTTCTGCGGCGTCCTTCAGGGCAGGGGCCAGGTTCTCGAAGAGCGGGTGATCCGCCAGCGTGGCAGCCAGTTTCTCGGCCTTATCAGCGATTTCGCGTTCCGCTTCCGCCAGACGGGGCACCTGCGAATCGCGATCAAACGACTGGTTCTGCTGGCGAGCCGTCTCCACCGACTTCTGGATGTCCTGCACCTCCGTGCGATTCGCAATGATCTCGTTCAGGATCTGCTGTAGATCGGCTTTCCATTCAGCACGTTCCTGGGCAATGGTCTCGAAGCCGTACGGCAACGATTCCTTTTGAACCCGAATCAATCGATCATGCGTCCAGGTTTCGTTGGGACCGGGGATCTCGCGGGCATCAGCCGCCCGGGCACGCACCGAAATCACATCGTCCGGCTGGAGGCCGAACTCCGCGAGATTCAAGGCAAACGCCTCTCCGATTTCTGTGACGCCCAGTTGGTTCTGAGGCACGGAAATCGACTTCAGAGTCTTCCCTTCCGGGAACGACTTGACGTGTAGCTCAAGCGCAGCCAGCCCGATGTCGTCCTGGGCAAAGACCGGAATTTGAACCACTTCATCGGGGCGTGCGGTCCCCGAGTCATTGTTGTCCGCAAAATCAACGGCTGGCGGTTGATCGAGGCGGATATCCAGGCTACGAATCGGTTCGCGAGGGTTGTTCAGATCGAACTCATCAACCGCGTGCAGCACGAATCGCCCCGGACGTTCCGCAGAGAATGCGATGCTGCCCGAGCGGCCATCGCTACTAACCGTCAGGGGTTCAATGGCACGGATATCCCATCCGGGGAATCGCCCTTGCAGATGGTTCGGAACCACGACTGGGGCCACCGGATCAAGGACTACACCCGCCGCTTCCGCAGAGTCGCTGTTGGCCATGATCGCCCGGCCCTGGGCTGCCATGGCAGCCCCCTTCTGCTCCAACCAGACGAGGTCGAGATGACGCACCGCTTTGTTGATCTGAGTCGTCAACGTGATCTGGCTGTGCTCGAATGCCCGGATTTCAAGGGCGGAGGCCGTCCAGTGCTCTGCCGGCAGTCCGGTGTATCCCGGTGGCTGCACATCAATGGAAAGGGATTCCACGACAGGACGGTCTTCGACTCGCATGCGGTACTCGCGACTCTTCGCTCCGGGAGCGGAGACAGAGTACGTGAACGCGGTCTGCACGGCGGGCAAGATCGTGCTGTAAGCGGACGCCCCCTCGTCCCAGGCCATGCGGCGATTCTCACGACCGGCTCCATCGAAGGCCCAGTTCATTCGGACTTCGCTGATCGGCTCCGGAATTTTGTTACGCCACACGGGGATCGCAACGATCTTCACATCTTCGCCGCGCGGAGCCACCCGGTCCCCCTGAGGGATGTCGAACACGAGATTGCTCGGACGCTCGAAATTGTTCCACGGCGTCAGCAATCGCGACCACAACAGCTGGTAGGTGTCCTTCCAGCCCAGAAACGGCAGCAAGAGCAAGACAACCGCCGCTGCGGCAAACAGTGATCGCCACGCCGCGCGTGAATGATCCACCACCGCCGTGAATTCCGTGGGAGCCACCAGCTTGAGCGTCTCCCGCTCCAGCAGGGTCTGCATCAATTCCGAGCCCTTGGCTTTGTCATCCACATCCGAGTGGGAGAACTCCACCAGACTGATCAACCGCTCTCCGAACTCCGGATGTTTCTCTTCCACCGCAGCCGCCAATTCGGGCAGCGGCAGGCGAAACAGATAACGCTTAAAAGCCCACAGGGTGCCGCCCAGGCCCGTCACGAGGATCATCCCCAGGGCGACCATCCGCCCGAGCGATGACAGGTCCAGCCACCAGTCCAGCACGAAAGTCACAGCGGCCAGTGCCGTCACCATCAGCAACGTGATTGCCAGTCCACTGATGGCGGATAGTGATTTAATCCGACCTTCCAGACGTCCCAGTTCGACCACGACTTTTTTCGGGAGTCGGCTCGCGTCGGTGTGACGAACTCGAGCAGGAGCTGGCGGCAAAGACGCTTGAGCCATGAGGGGCCTCGCATCGCAGATTAGGGATGTGTGGATAAGCGACATGGATTCTCGCCGTTAGTCGGCTCGAATTGCAATGCTGACTTGCGGTTAGGCCAAAAAACAACGGCCCTGTCCCAGACCGTTTATGCGGCGTCTCATAAAAACAGAAGTGAACAGGCGATCAGGCTTGGCACGCGATGAGGAACGTCCTACTCTGCACCCCCTCTGGCTCGGTGTCTTGTGTTCCTGGTTCATCCGGCACCGGATTGGATCGCCAGCGGGTTAGTCGCCGAACGGAGTCCGTCATGCCTACCAGTCCCTTGCCGATCGGTCGCGGGTCAGGGCTGAGGCCACCCAATCGGTTTGGCGGAATCCACGCCACCCTCGACCTGGAACATCTGGAGCATGACGCGGAGTATCTCGCGGCACTTGCCAAAGTTCCCACGCTGTATCAACCGGATGATTCGCGGACCATTGTCTCCGAGAATGACAGCCCGGATCTGATGTTTCGCTATAGCCTGAACACCTATCGCGGTTGTCAGCACGGCTGCAGCTACTGTTACGCGCGGCCGACACATGAGTATTTGGGATTCAATGCGGGGATCGATTTCGAAACGCGGATATTTTACAAACCCAAGGCTGCGGAACTCTTTCGCGAGTGGCTGGGACGACGTCGGTACGAACCATCGGTCATTATGATGTCGGGAGTGACGGACTGTTATCAGCCGGGCGAGCGGGAGTATCAGTTGACGCGGGCCTGTCTCCAGATCGCGCTGGAGGCCCGGCAGCCGATCTCGATCGTGACGAAGAATGCCCTGGTTCTGCGCGACCTTGATATCCTGATCGAGATGGCTCGGCATCGCACCGTCTCGGTGGCCCTCAGCGTGACCACACTGGATCCGGCCCTGACTCGCGTGCTGGAGCCTCGCAGTAGTACTCCCGAGGCACGACTGCGAGCGATCCGGGCCTTGAAGGACGCCGGCGTACCGGTCCGAGCCATGCTCGCTCCCATTATCCCCGGACTGACCGACATTGAGCTTCCCAGGCTTGTCGAAGCCGTGGCCGATGCGGGGGCTGAGTCCGCCGGGTGTTTGCTGTTACGGCTGCCACTGACCGTTCAACCGGTCTTTATGGACTGGCTGGCCGTGAATGCCCCCGAGAAGCGGGAGAAGATCGAACGACTCATTCGATCGACACGTGATGGTGGATTAAACCACGCCACATTCGGCACCCGCTTTCGCGGTACGGGAGCCATCGCCGACCAGATTCAACAGACGTTCCGAGTATTTGCCCGACGCTTTCATCTGGACGGTGATGGCACTCCGCTGGATGTCAGTGGCTTTCGCCCTCCCCTTCCGGTGAAGGGACAGTTGCGATTGTTTTAGTGCCGTCAGTGAGTGGCGGGGACGGTCGGAGCGGGAACCTCGGTGCGGCCGGTTTTATTGCTACACGATTCGAGACTCATCGAACCTCCTCCCTGGTTCATGAGGAACAGCATGGTTCCCATCAATGACAGGTTCTTCATGAACTGAATCATTTGCATCTGCTGTTCCTGTCCTTCGAAATTCCAGAAATCATGGAAGAAGTAAGTGGCCAGGACCAGAAAGACCAGCAGCAACCCCGCCCCGCAGCGGATTTTGAACCCAGTAATCACCGCGAGGCTTCCCAGGATCAGAAAGACGATGGCACCGACGAGCAGGACTTGCGGAGCGGGAACCTCCTCGGCCGCCATGTATCCCGCGACTTCTCGAAACTGGGGGATTTTGTTACCGACCGCACTCGTCAGAAAGATCGTGGCGATCATCAGGCGGGCGAGCAGCGTTGCGAAGCGTGACATCAGAATCTCCTTGAGGTGAATGAATCACACGCAATCAGCTTACATGTGATATTTTTGGGCAAAAAAGAGGTCATGCCTCATTTTCGCCGGGGGTGTTGTCCAGGGACCAGCGAGCCTTCTCCAGTAGTCGGCTCAATTCTTTCAATTCAGCCGGCGTCAAGTGGCCGATCAGCGAGTGGTGCAGGCTCTGAACCGGCTGGTCCATGCGGGCCAGCAGATCCAGTGCTTGAGCAGTGGGCTCGATGTAGACCACTCGACGATCTTCCGTACAGCGTTCCCGCCGAATCAACTGCTGAGCCTCCAGTCGATCCAGGAGGCCCGTCATGGCGGGAACCACCTGAATCATTCGCTCAGCAATTTCGAGGCACGGCATGGGCCGCCCCTCTCCCCGCAGAATTCGCAGCACGTTGTACTGCGATGAGGTGATCTCGAACTCTCGAAAGAGTTTGCCGAACCGATTCTGAAACTGATCGTTGGTCCGCAGAATGTTCAGGAGGGCTTCCTGCTCTGGACGGTCAAACGGTCGTTTTTTCTTCAGTTCCTGCTGCAGTCGGGATGACATGAGGGGCTCTCCGGGCGTCAACGACAATTACATTACATGTAATCATTATTCATGTCAACTGAGTATCCGCAAATTTTCGGGAGTGCGTGCGACAAAAAGAGGAGGACGGCAGACAATCTTGCCGGTCGCACGCCTCACTGGACATCGTCTTCCGTGTACATCGGCAGGCAGATTGCCTGTCTGCCCGCTAAAAAACGTGGGATAGACTTCCAGCTTGGCGATACTCTGAAGGACTTGACAGGCTGGAAGCCTGTCCCACGGCATTCTTCAACAGGCTGCGACCCTGCATACCAATTTTCCGGACCCAGATACGAAACCGGAAAACCGCGTTGTTCCGTGCGGCATCTTTTGGGGGAATTTCGCTAGAATTCATGGCATGGTCCCCCTCATTCGGAGTCCGCGATGTCTCTGTTATCTTCCAAGTCTGCGGGACTGGTCCCGACAGCGGCGCTCTCTCTGATGACCCTGGCTCCTGGCTGTAGCGGCGTCGATGCAACCACACCCTCAAATACATCCAGCTCCGACGTTGCCGTCGTGACCGTCCCCAAGGAACAGACGATGTCCACCGACACAAACTCCACAGGATCGGATAGCGTCCCGTACAACCCGCTGACCCCGGCGGAACAGCGGGTGATTGTGCATGCCGGGACCGAGCGGCCGTTTTCCGGAGAGTATACACTTCACAAGGCTGCGGGGACATACGCCTGCCGCCGCTGCAATGCTCCGCTGTATCGATCCCAGGACAAATTTGACAGTCATTGTGGCTGGCCGAGCTTTGATGACGAAATCTCGGGAGCGGTCCGGCAAAGGACCGACATCGATGGGTTGCGGACCGAGATTCTGTGCGAAAACTGTGGC
>QWPB01000121.1 GCA_003671275.1 Planctomycetota bacterium
CGCCCCCGCCGTTGCCCTGATTGCCATTATTGCTGTTCCCCCCATTGCCACCGATCGCCAGATTGCCGGTGAGCAGGCTATTCCGCACCGTGAGGGTGCCCTGATTGTAGATGGCACCGCCCAACCCCGCCGTCCCGCCGCCATCTCCGCCTTTGAAAGTGATGCCGCCATCGAAGCCGCGTGCCACACCGTTCGAGAGCGTCAAGTCATTGAGGGTCAGGCTACCCGTGCCACCCACAAAGAACAGTCGCATTGCGATGGCGGAGCCATCACGCGCGATGGTGACGCCGTTGGTCCCTCCGGGGCCATCGATCGTGATGTCACTACCGACGTACAATGCACTCACGCCGACCGATGTGTTACCCCACGCGGTCAGGGAAATGATTCCACCCCCGGCGAAGACTGTGGAATCAAACAAAATCGTGTCGGCCCCGCTTCCCGTGTGACCGAGGTCGGTCGTGGCGTCCGCGTTAGCGGCGTTGATCGCCTCGCGGAGGGTCACCAGACCATCGCCTCCCGTGGTGTTGTCTTGCGGCGTGTTCACGATGATCGCGGCGAGCAGTGTCCGGTGTTCGAGAACCTCCCCCCGGCCTGTCCTGCGATGCGTCCGTTCAACTCGGAATCGGTTCTTTCGCACCTTTTCTGCGATCCAGTGGAGCGAAATACGCCGACTCCAAGATTGAAACCACTCTTTACTGAACAGGGAGACCATGGAAATTCACTTTCTCAGAATGACACGTGCGTTACAAATCACATGCGCCTTCCGAATTAGCAACCCGCATACCAGGCAGTTATTAACCTGAGGGGACGCGGACTCTTTGCGGCTCTCAAGTTGTTTAAAGAAGGGGCGTTGGGAAGGAAAGTGATTCATTCTTCAAAATATCGGCATCTCGATTGAATGGCCTGATCGACACACCCAGGCACAATTCGCACTGTGTGCAGCGGTGCGCAGTGTGACAATTCGTTGTAGTGACAACGTATCAGTAGTGGCATACAAGAACCGGGATGGCAGCATGCCAAGCGAACCCATTTGGGATTACTCGGCAGGCTCGTCGCTTGAGGGAATGGATCGCCCGTACAGGACTCCAAGAAGACCATTCGCGTTCTGATAAAATCAACGACGGCAGTGTACGTAAATTCGTTCGAATGAGGCGGGAATCGGGGATGGAAGAATCGTCGTTTCCCCTGTCGCTCCTTATTATTCCGCAGTCCAGACGCTTCAGGCTGCGTCTGGGCTACTACAGCAGAACACGTCTGATGCGTCCCGGAGTCTGGTTCTCGACATCGGTCAGGCTCAGTTCGCTCCCGCAGCATCGAATGCCCATCCGTCGTCTGGCGAGTGGTCTGATGGGGCCAGGAATTGATCCGGTGGCAGGACGGACAATCTCCTGATGCAGGGGGGCGACAGGATCGCCTACCCTGCATTGTCCATGCTAGACCCTCGGGATCAGCCGGTACGCGCTAGCGTCCGGCTTCTTCGCGAAAACCGCGGGCGGGCACCCATCGGCTGGTGGGATTCAACCAGTTTTTTTGTTGGGATGCAGCACGACCCTGCTATCCCCTTACCGGTTGAATAGGAACGCCGAGGTGTTGATCAACGCCCAAGCCAAGTCCTGAGCTGCGGTCAGACGGGCATCCTTCAGTTGGCCTTCGCTGAGTTGGACAGCACGTTGCAGCCGGGCGAATTTGGGATCGACGGGGAGCGGAAGCTTCGCCTCGTCGAGCTTGGCCTTCAGGCCCGCCAGCATGGCATCGACCGGACGCGGCTTCTTCGCTTCCCCCTGCGCGGCTTGCAGCTTCTTCAGTTCGGCATCTTCACCCCGGAAGAAGTCGAGCAGCGCCTTTTTCTGAGCGTCGTTCCGCTGGTCGGCGGGCACCTTGACGATCTCGGTGATGTTCGCCGGAATGCCGAACAGCAGCGGCGGTTGGGCTGTGGTGGCTGACCACCGGAATTTCCCGATGGTGTGCGTCTTGTCGGTGTACCGCTGGTCCATCGTGAACTGAATCACGACGGGGCCTTCGAGGTGGATCGGCTCGGCACATTCGAAGGTCGCCGAGTGGTTCTTGCCAGTTTCGGGGTGAATGGCCCAGCCGTTTGACTGGTTGGGCGTTTGACCGTCGATGGCGGTGGCGACATCGTAGGTGGCCTGGCTGAAGTCCGCCTTGGCCCCTTGCAGCTTGAGCTTCTGCTTTTTGTCGGGCTGGCCCTTGGGCCAGACCTCGATGGTCAGTTCGGTGAGGACAAAGTTGCCATTGGCCGAGCGTCCGGGCCCCATGCCGCCCAGTCGCGGATCGGTCAGGGCTTCCAACCGGAAGCCGGTGATCCCCTTGAGTTCGGTCTCAGTAACGACATCGTAGGTCACGAAGTCGGCGTTCGGGCCGCTCACGAAGATCACGTTGTCGGCTTCCTTCTCGATCTTGGCGTCGTTGCTGACCTTCATCGGGCCGGGTTCAAGCGGGGCCCAGAGTACGCCCGACTGCTGCTGCTCCCAGGCGGTGAGCTTTGCCGGGAGGGCCGCTTCGTGATCGGCGAGAGCCTTGTCAGCAGCGGCAAGCTTGGCGTTGTAGTCAGCTTCGGCCTTCTCTTCCTTCTCTTTGACTGTGATCCAGTAGGCGTCGTAAGCCGCCTGAGCGGCAGCGATCTGGCCTTGCCGTGTGGCTTCCTTGGCGGCGGTAGCGGGCTCGATCTCCTTGGAGTAGGCCGCGAATTCGGCAATCAAATTGGTGTTGCCCATCGGCAGATCCCGGAGATGCGCCAGCGCCGCCTCGACCTCCTTCGGTGTCGCCGGACGGTTGAGGATTCGCATAAACAGTTCGTCCACCAACTGGGCGTCGTCCGGCTGGGACGCCACGACCTGGGCAATGCCGTTCCCGGCTTGCGATAACGCTTCACCGACGGTCGGTCCGCTCATCAGGGCCATCACCGCTCCCAACTGGACTGACGAGGAACGTTCGCATTCGCAGGCACTTTCCCGCACGGGCCGCCCGGTCGTTGCCAGGAAACCATCCGCGAGGTCGGTCCCGCTGTCGGGGATGGAAGCCGCTCGGACGCCTTCCGGCAAACCGGGAATGCGGGTCTTCGAGCCGGTGACGGCATACAGACTGTCAAACAACACCTCGGCGGGGAGCCGCCGAGCGAGGGCGTGCGAGTAGTTCTGAGTGTCGTCGACGTTCCATTGGTTGGTGGCCACCGATCGCTGATACGTCTGGCTCTTGCAGATGATTTTCGTCAGCTGTTGCACATCGAAGCCCGATTCGATGAACTTCTTCGTGAGCCAGTCGAGCAGTTCCGGGTTGGTCGGCGGGTTCCCCGCGCGGATGTCGTCGAGCGGCTCGATGATCCCGGCCCCGAGCAGATAGCCCCACACCCGGTTTACGTAGCTCTTGGCAAAGTACTGGTTATCGGGCGAGGTGATCCACTTGGCCAGCTGTTCGCGGCGGGTCGCGGCGGGATCGGCGGTGAACTGGGCCGGGTAGGGGAACGTGGGCGGAGCGACCGCTGAGGTTCGGAGGTGAGTCGTCTCACCATCCGGCTTCTCGAAGATGTTCTCCCACAGCGGTTTGGCCCCTTCGACCGCAGTCCCGCCAATATCACCGGCGGCGTTCTTGGGGTCGCGCTGCAAGCCCACGCGAGAGAAGTAAGCGGTCGTCTGGTAATACTGGTCCTGGGTCCACCGTTCGAACGGATGATCGTGGCACTTGTTGCAGTTGAATCGCACCGCCAGGAACAGGTGCGTCGTGTTCTCCATCATCAAGTCCGGCTCGCGCAGGATCTTGTAGTAGCTGGCTGGAGGGTTCTCCTTGGTGGAGCCATTGGCCGTAATGATCTTGAAGCACAGCTGGTCGTACGGCGTGTTGGCGGCGATTTCTTTGCGAATCCATTCGCGGTAAAGCTTGGCTCCTTCGCCGCCGAGGAACTTGCCGTTGATCTGCAACAGGTCGGCCCACTTGTTGGCGTGGTACTCGACATAGGCGTCCCCGCCGACGAGCTTGTCAACCAACTCATCACGCTTGACCTTCATCTCGCGAGCGTCCGCGACGAAGGCCCGCACCTCATCGGCTGTCGGTGGCAGCCCGGTCAAATCGAGCGTCACGCGGCGGATGAACTCGTAGTCATCGCACAGCCCGGACGGCAGGATCTTCATCCGCTCCAGCTTGCGAGCCACCAAGGTATCGATCTCGCTCCACGCGGCAGGCTCTTTCCAGGCGAAGCCCGCACGGTCGCCCATCGCTGTCACCGTCGTCGCGGCATAGGCCCCTTCATAGCGGGCCAAGATCGGAGCTTCGCCGCGGCGCAAGGTTGTCGCCACTCCGTGAGCGTTCGAGACGACGACCTCCATGTTCCCGGTTTCCAGAAACGATTCCGCAGTCACATCTCGTGTCGACCCATCGGTGTAGGTGGCCACAACGCGCATCTGCTGCTTGGCTCCGATCTGCTGAATGATCGGGTTGATCGGTTGGACTTCGATTTTGGCCACGCGCGGCGAGTCCAGATCGAGTTTGGCCCCTTCGACGATCCAGCGACGCATGATCGCGTACTGGACGCTGTCCTGCTTGGTGACCTGACCCCCGACGTGCGGCACAGCTCCCGTGGCCTTGAGCAGCATCAGCGAGTCATCCGGCGATGCTAAGTTCACACGCCGCGCGGCATGATCGTCCGTTAAGGCCCGCAAGTCGTAGATCGGGTCATATCCGCGCAGCGACAGCTTGAACCCATTCTTGCCGTCCTTCGACCCGTGGCAGGTTCCCTGGTTGCATCCGAGCTTGGACAGCACGGGAGCCACATCGCGGACGTAGCTGATCGGACTGCTGGCGGCGATTCCGGTGACCACGACGGGGATATTGGATTTGTGCCCGGCGACTTCGATCGCGAGTGAGCCGTTTCCATCGGCCACGGTGCGTACGCGACCTTGTGGGCTGACGGTCGCCACGCCCCCTTCCATGGCGAACTTGGCCATGCGAGTCAGGTCCACTTTGTCGCCCGTGTTCAGGGTGCCATTGATCAGCACCTGCGAGTAGGCGATGGTTCCCGTCAATTGAATCTGTAGCGGGATGACTTCGATCGACGCCACGGTCGTTCCATCGGGAAGCGTTTCGCCGAGAGCTGCGTCGGCGCTCACGTAGTCCACGCCCCGCGCAGTTGCGATGGCGGCAGCGGCAGCATCGACTGCGATAGCTGGGAACTCACTGGCCACCTTGGCATCGGCGGAGTTGAAGATCCGGACGATGCCATCTTCCCCTCCAAGGGCGATCTTCTGACCGTCTGGAGAAAAGGCCAGCGAGTAGAGGCTGGTGCCGATTTCGGCCTGGGCCAGGACAGCGACGTTTGAGGTCACATACTCCTGCAGCCGCTTCTTTTCGTCGCCGTTTTGCGACGAAGCGACCTTGCCGACAATCCCCTTGATGTCATCGGGCATCGCGCTATCGAACTCAGCCGAGTAAATGAACAACTGCCCCTTGCGGTCGAGGCTCGACACTGCGGCGATCCGCTTCCCATCGGGAGCATAGTCGGCATCGAACACGCGGCCCCGCATGGCGGGGAACTGCCGCATCAGATTCGCATCGTCGCCGATCACGCGCGAGGTCACCCGCTGCATGCGGTAGATACGAGGCACACCATCCGAGCCGCCGATCAGGATCTCGTCCTTCGTCGGGTGGCGGGTCAAAGCCTGCACCCCGCCCTTCAGCGCCCCCGGAGTGATCGAAGAGATATTGTCCATGAACCGCTGCGTCTTCACGTCATACAGCTTCGAGCTCATGTCGCGACCGATGGAGGCCAAGTACGCCCCATCGACCGAGAAGGCTGTGCCGACGGCCCAGTCATCATGGGCCATGTTGAAGAAGACTTGTGCCCCGGTCGTCGAGTCGAACCCGCGCACCACCTTGTCGGAGCAGCCGACTGCGAGCAGCTTCCCGTCTGGGGACCAACTTGCTCCATAGATCGTGTCGTAAGTCACCGGCACTGAAAGCGAGAGCTTGGGTTTCAGTTCTTCCCCTTCGTACAGATCCCAGACCTGCAACTCGCCCATCCGGCAGGGCAGTCCGCCCGCGACCGCCAGACGCTTGCCGTCCGGCGAGAACTTGGCCGACTCGATGCGGTCGCTCAGGCCCACCAACCGCGCGGCGAGGCCCGAACCGTCGGCCTTATGCAGTAGCACTTCATGGAACCCCGAGACCGCAATCAGCTGGCCATTGGGCGAGTAGTCGAGCGACGTGATCACCGGCAGCCGCGAATAGGTCGGCGGGTGTTCCTGATCGATCTTTGAGACGGCATTGGTGGGGGTGTCATCGACCGCCCCCTGTTCAATCCACTTGCGGATCAGGTCGATTTCGACCTGCGACAAGGGGGCCTTGTCCTTGGGCATCGCCGCTTTGCCATCCTTCGGCGTGATTTCCACCAGCAGATGACTCGCGTCCGGTTGACCGGGGACGATCGCTTTCTCACCGCTTTCACCGGCTGCGAGCAGCCGGTCGAACGAGGTCATGACAAAGTCGCCACCCGCCTTGGCAGGCTGATGACAGCCCTGGCACTGGGCCTGGAAGATCGGACGAATCTGTTTGTAGAAGCTGATTTTTTCGGGGGTCTCTTCGGCCCCACTCAGCGAAACCAGACTCACACACGACCACAAGAGAGCGAAAACACTCGTGCGGATCATGGAC
>QWPB01000125.1 GCA_003671275.1 Planctomycetota bacterium
GCCATCGAATGCATCCTGAAGAAACGATCCGCGAAGGGCAAGGGCGATTGGCCACTAGTGGCATCATTGGCGTGCGAGGTTCGACTTGTCAACAAAAAAACTTTCGGTGCAATACGGGGTAGCCCCAAATGGCAACCGGTGTGTCACCCCGCGGAACTGAGTTGATGCCGGCAATGTAGCCGGTTCCAGAGCAACTGACTTTCGTCCTCATCTGGCAGCCTGACCGGCTGCCAGTTTTGTTCCATGGCATCGGTTGAGCGGAAGCATCAACCCGATCCATTCGGCAATATTTACATCCCTGACAGACCGGGACCAAAACTCGTCTAGCGGGAACCGGGACTTTCGTGCGACACTCCCACTGTTGGTGTGGAGTCAAGTCAGCTGCGACACAGTTGATCTCTGCCCAACTGCGAAGGGATTCGCTCCGAATGTTGCCATCACCCCGAACACTGATGAACCGTGCGACCGCACTCATGGTGGTTTGTGGGATGGGGTGCCTGGCCATGACGGGCTGTTCGAGCATGCCCTTGGCCCAGCGTCAGACGGACAGCGTTGATGTGCGACTGGTCCAGGACAGCTATCAGGGCCCCGAGGAACGGGCCGTGTCCCGGAAGCGTTGGGAAATCCGCAAATCGCAAGCCTCCACCGGAGGGCAGACCATCGAGGGTCTGAGCGAATACGAAGCCGCGGAATCACTCTATGACGCTGGCCGGTACGCCGAAGCCGAAAAAGCATTCCACAAACTCGCCAAGTCCCGTCGCAGTTCACACGAAGACCTGGGCATGAAGATGGAGCGATGGTGGGGTGTCCGTCAAACACTGGGTTATGACACCTATTCGACATTCGGGGATCCGATCGAAGAAGACGCCATGTTCATGAAGGCGGAGAGTCAATTCGCCCGCCAGCGGTACGCCCACGCCCAGGAATCGTACGGTGCCTTGATCACCCGCTATCCGTCGACACGGCATCTCGACAAAGTCTCACGACGGAACTTTCAAATCGCTCGGGAATGGTTGGGCTTCCAGGCCGAAATCCATGACAACGGCGAGGTTCAACAGGCCTCTGGGGAAGCCGCCGCAGGAAACCAGGCCGACTTCGCGAATACTGATCCATTTTACGTCCCCATCGCCCCCAATTTTACGGACCGGACCCGCCCCACGTTTGACACCCGGGGACGAGCCTTGGAGGCCCTGCGCTCGATTTGGCTCCATGATCCGACCGGACCGCTGGCGGATGACGCCCTGATGCTCTCGGCCAGTTTCCATCTGCGGACGCAAGATTTCGAAGAGTCGGCTCGACTCTACAAGATGCTTCGCGAGCAGTATCCTGACAGCCCGCATTTCCGCGACGCGTTCCTGCTGGGTTCGCATGTCACTCTGGCGAGTTATCAGGGCTCGAACTACGACGACACCAGCCTGGGCGAGGCCATCGACCTGAAGGAGTCCGCGCTGCGGATTTTCCCGGACCTGACCGAAGAAGAACGCAACCGCCTCGGCTCCGAGCTGGACCTGATGTATCAGGCCGAAGTTGCCCGCATCTGGGATCGCGTGGAATTCTTCCAGGCCAAGAACGCTCCGCAATCCGTGGCCGTCTACTGCAAGATCCTGATTAATCGTTTTCCGGATAGTGAATACGCGGAACGCGCCCGCAAGATCCTGCAGCATCAGCAAAACCGGCGAGCAGCGTTTCAGCAGGCCCAATCCCAAACAGCCGCCGCTGCGGAAGAAGCCCCGACCAGGGCCCCCCGCTTGTTCCCTGGGTTGCGTTGGCCCTCGCAAGCGGTTCCCGCGCCCGAAGAAACCCAATCTACGGAATCACCGGCAGCGGAATCGGATGCGCCCGGTTCGGCGACACTCGAATAAGGAATCCCCCGTTCCCGTGAGCGTGAATGGCCCATCCCCGACACCCCTGACCCGCCGCCATCTGCTGGCCAGGTGCGGAATCCTGCTGGCGGCCTCGACGGGTAGCGTGCTCAGTGGGTGCGGCTACACCGTCGGCTCCCCGTACTCCACGGATGTGCGAACGGTTCACGTTCCAACCTTCGAGAACAATGATTTTCGTCGAGGCATTGAACTACAGTTGACCGAAGCGGTTCAAAAACAGATCCAGCTGCGAACCCCTTACCGGCTGGCGAAGGAACCCGGAGCGGATACACGACTCACCGGAAGAATCATTGGTATCGACAAACGTGTCCCCAATCAGAATCAATACGATGATCCCCGTGAGCTGGAATTGACCATTGGAATGGAAGTGAAGTGGGAAGATCTGCGCACCGGGCAGATCATCAACCAGCAAACCATTCCTCTGGCGGGAAATATGGCCCACCTGATCGGCACGTCCACGTTCGCCCCGGAAGCAGGCCAATCCCTGGCCACATCGACGCACGAGGCGGTCACCCAACTCGCCCGGCAGATTGTCGGGATGATGGAAGTCCCCTGGTAGCGCGAACCCTGAGTCAGCAGCTCCAGAACTCAGCCTGCGCATCGTCCGACAGGAACATTCTCCCTGAGAAGTGCGGCGGGGCCAGGCCCCCTGGAGTGGTCTGAATGCGGGACTCCTGGCGGCCCCGAACAGCTTCTATCGGGTGTCACACGGAATTGGGATATTGATACACTGAATCGTATGTCCCACTCGTTCCTGCAGTTCAGTTCGCGAATCACGGTCCTCCCCGTCGTGCATGGGAGCGGGGACTTTGCGATCGAACTGCGGCGGGTGCTGCTGGCCGAAAAGTTCGACTGTCTGGCGGTGCCCTTACCAGAGTCGTTTCAACCCGCCGTGGAAGAGGCAATCGAAGCCCTCCCCACCCCCACGATCGTGGTCCGTTCCGAAGAGGGCGGGTATCACCCCGATTCGGAAGGGGACACCGAATCTCTTCCGCGAGCGAGTTACGTCCCGATCGATCCTTGCCAGCCGGTCATCGCCGCCTTGCGGTTCGCGATCCAGGAACAGATGCCGCGGGCGTTTATCGACCTGGAAACGGAGGGGTTCCACAACTCGGTCGTGGGGCTGCCAGACCCCTACGCCCTCAAAAAGGTCGCCCTCGAAAAATTCTCCGCAGCCATTCTGCCGTCTCTCCCGCGACCGAAAAACTCAAAGCATCAGGAGCGGATCGCCTGGATGGCACACCGCCTGAGGCAGCTGGAGCGGAGATATCCCAAGATCCTGTTTGTCTGCTCGCTGGCTGACTGGCCATGGATCCGCGAGGCCTACATCGAACAGACACCGGTGGATCAGCCCTTCGAGGCGGAACACTCAGCGAGCATCTACCAGCTGGCCCCCGAAAATCTGATTTTCATGCTGGGTGAACTGCCGTTCTTGACGGGGCTGTACGAACGAGCGCGAGCCGAACTCGATGATGATGAAAACTTGTCCGTTGATGGGGTGAAGGAGCTGTTGCTTACAGCGAGAGAGAAGTACACTGAGGAGCTGAAGGGCCGGGCCCGCCGCCTCTCGCCGCACCTGTTATCGAACTACCTCAAGTACGTTCGCAATCTGTCGCTGATCGAGCGACGGATGACCCCCGATCTGTATACGTTGATCGTCGCCGCCCAGCAGACGGCGGGCGACCAGTTCGCGATTCACCTGGCCGAGACCGCTCGCAGCTACCCGTATCGCCAGCCGCTGGCCTATGACACCATGCACATGTCAGTCGATCGCGGACAGTTGCCCGGTGGGGACATGGTCCAGTTGGAGAATCGCCTGCCGGGGAATCCGATCGAGTGGCGAACCTGTCAACTCAATCGTCGGCCTCCCAAAATCGATCAGGCGAAATGGGCCAGCCAATGGAATCCCTACGGCCAATGCAGCTGGCCTCCGGAAGACATCGCCATCGAACGCTTTCGGACCCATGTGAAGGACAAAGCCCTGTCCCTGATGGGAAACGATCTGGCTCGTACGGAGAAGTTTTCAACCAGTCTGAAAGACGGTCTGGATATTCGCGAGACCCTGCGAAACTGGCACACGGGCGAGCTCTATGTAAAGATCCTGCCGCCCGCGAAAGGGACACTCGACTGCGTCATCATGCTGTTCGATTCGCCGGCCGACCCGCGCGACTATCCATGGCGCATCACCTGGCATGCGGAGAAGCATGACGAGTCGACGTTATCGTTCTTTGCGACACCTTTTTCACAAGAGATTGTCGGTCCCGGGATCGCAATGGCCACCTACGGAGGGGCGATGTTCCTGTTTCCGCCACGCAGCATTCCCGATATCTGGCGAGACCCACGTTTCGATTTTGCCGACACGCTGGAAGAACGCCTGCTGGCGGGAGCCTGCTACTACTCACAACAGCCTCAAATTGCCCTGCTCTCGGCGATGCCGCCCGGCGCGGGCTGGCGGCGGATGGCCAAGAAATACCACAAAACGCTCGTCCACGTCCCCATGAGCCAGTTCAGCCAGGAAACAATCCAGCAGTTACGGATGTTCCACGTGCTGAACGGTCGACAGGTGCGAAGCTACGCGGAACACTTCATCCGCCGGGCGTAGTGCGTCCCCTCCAGCAATTGTCCGGCGTGGGTCGGCTCACTGGGAAGCCTGAGGAGCGCGGTCTGGTAAGGACTGCCGGGCGTGTGTCTGGCAGCTGGGATGGTACAGCCGGAATTTGCGGAGAAACTGTTACCACTCCTTGAATTGATTCACGTCGAAAAACGCCCACAGTCGATATTTCGATCAGACTCAGTGTCTAAACGTCTGGGGGGACGTGAACATGCATGCTACATTGCGCACGAAGAACCGCTGGTTCTCGGCAACCATGGCTCTGGCCTGTTTGGCAGGCGTCACCATGGAAGGTTGTACGCGTACCAATCGCGACATGACCGCCAGTGTTTCGGAAAAGGCCGCACAAGAAGCCTTGAACGCGGAACGACATTCGGCGGAACGACGGCGGCTGGAGTCGACTTCTACCCGTTCGAAAGAAGTCGTCGCCAAAAAGACCGCTCCGGTTGAGGCACCCGAAAAGTCGCCTTCACTGAAGCGGGAACCGCTCGATTCCGATGAGGCCATTGCCTCGAATGAAGAGCTTCGTCCCTCCTCGCAAAAGGTGGTCATCGAAGACGACCTGGAGACTGCCGATTGGGCGGGGGAGTACCTGGATCGCCGGGTCCAGGCGGTCGCCGACTCGCGACTGGAGGAAGATTCCAGCGAGGTAGAACCACTCCTCGACGAACGGGATGAAGTCCGCTCCGCAGAAACGGCGGTCGATGTGTGGTCGTCCCCCGATGACGAAGCTGTCGTTCGGGTGTCGAAGAAACCCGCAGCGGTGGTCGATGCCCAGGAACCCGCAAATGATCGGTCCCGAGGGGCCGCCTCTCACGCGGGTGAGCACCCATGGGCCAGCAAGGCTCCCGCAGTGGCCAGTGCTGCCAGGACAACGAGTTCCACTCAGGCCAGGACCGTATCGCGGTCGGCAGTGCCTTCGCAGTCGGCCCATCGTGCGGTGCCGCCCAACGTCGATCCAGTCGCTCAGATGCAGGACAAAGCGACCATTCAGACCATGCTCAATAAGGGACACGATCTCGTGGACCAGGGCGAACTGCGCCGCGCTTACACCGTTGTCCAGATGGCCCAGCGGATGGCGGAAAGCAAAAACGTATTCTTCGCAGCCGGGGAAGAACAACCGTCCGATCTGATTCGCTCGATCCAATTGAAAGTGCGATCCGGGAGCCCGGATTCCGCGATGGCTCAACAGTCGCGACACCCCTCCTCACGGACTTCGGCGAAGATCGCCACTCCAGCCTCGGGACGACAGACCCGAGTCTTCCGTAACGATATCCCTGAAGATTGGAATTTTGCCGAATGGCAACAGGCGAGCGATGGCCCATCGCGGGAAACGGATCCTCATGAACCAGCCGTGAACGAGGGGCTCGTCCGCATGACAGCTGAGGCCGTTCCACAGCGGAAATCACCGCACAGTTCACGGACTGCTGGCGGGGCTTTCCCGGCACTGCCGACCGAATGGGCCAGCGAATCCGCAAAAACCGCGTTGCAGGTTCCCGGCGAATTCCCTGAGGATCAGATCGCACAAGGACCGGCGGTTCAGCCTGCGAACGCCTCATCTGCTGACAGTCCATTTGCCGCCGAGGAATCAACTTCCTCCATGGTGGATGGGCGGCCCAGCCAGACCGGCAGCGACTCGGAACTGGCTCTGGCCGATTGGCGAACCCAGTCTCTGGAGAATGTAACCGGCACGCGACAGCCGCTGCTGGTGGCTCCGCTGCCTTCAACAATCGAAGAGCTGGCTCCGCCACCCCCGGCCCTGGACAATGATATCCTCGCCGTAGATCTGTCCGCCGAATCGACGGATGAGCCTTCGAAATCCAAACTGTGGATGGTTCTGGCGGCAGCTGCCGGACTGCTGTTGGTACTTCTCACTCGGCGGCGGCCCGCACTGGCCCGCACGAGTGCTCCTTTGGGGACAACGAACCACGCCCCATAACAATACGATCCAGCGTTCCTCGCAACGCAAAACAGCCCTCGGGGGAATCCCCGAGGGCTGTTCGGCATGACAGTCCCCACCGCTTGCCGTGAGAGGATTCTGTAA
>QWPB01000075.1 GCA_003671275.1 Planctomycetota bacterium
CCTGCCGGTCACGATGCCACCTTCGGGGCAGCTCGATGCCCTGAAGGCCAAAAGCTGGGTTAACTGGCACAAGGTGTTTGGCGCGATTGATGTCTCGTGGAAGCTGCTGGAGCGGTTGCACATCAAGCCGCTGCGGTCGTGGGCGATTCGCAAGGCCTCGAAGTGGATGGTCGATCGGTTTGCGAAGAGTGACGGGCTGGGAGCGATCTTTCCGCCCATCATCTGGAGCATTATCTCCCTGCGGTGCCTGGGTTACTCCGAAGAGTCTCCCGAGGTGCAGGCGGCTCTCAAAGAGCTGGAGAAGCTGACGATTCACGAAGGGGAAACGGCCCGCCTGGAGCCGTGCCGCTCGCCGGTCTGGGACACAGCCATCAGTGTGATTGCCCTGCGCGAAGCCGGAGTGTCGGCGGATGCAGCTCCACTGCGACTGGCGATCGACTGGCTGCTCTCGAAGGAGGTTCGCGAACCGGGTGACTGGTCCGTCCGCAAGCCGGAGATCGAGCCAGCCGGGTGGTACTTTGAATTCAACAACGAGTTCTACCCGGACATCGACGACACGATCATGACGACGATGGCCCTGGCCAAGTGCCTGCCGGGGGATTCGCACGCTGCGTGGACCGCGGAGTTCGTCCCCGGTGACAACAAGCCGCGAACTCCATCCGTGGCTGACAAGGTCAACACGGTCGTATTTGGGACGACAACATCGCCCGGTCGCGCAGCTGCGGATGTCGATCGGATGCGGCCGATGCTGTCAGCAATTGAGCGGGCGGTGCGGTGGATCTCGGCGATGCAGTGCCGCAATGGAGGCTGGGCGGCGTTCGATGCCGACAACGACCGCGAGCTGTTCACGCGGGTTCCGTTCGCCGACCACAACGCGATGATCGACCCGCCGACGGCGGACATCACAGCTCGAACGCTGGAGATGTATGGCCGCCTGGGTGTCGGGCGCCAGCACCCGACGCTGGAACGGGCGATCAACTATGTCTGGAGCGATCAGCAGCCCGACAACTCGTGGTACGGTCGCTGGGGCGTGAACTACATCTATGGGACGTGGCAGGTCCTCGTGGGTCTGACCGCGATCGGAATCCCCGGCTGCGATCCGCGTCTGCAGGCGGGAGCCAACTGGCTGCGCCGGATGCAGCAGGCCAGTGGAGGCTGGGGCGAGACGCCGCTGTCGTATGATCGCCCCGAACTGCGGGGAACGGGGACTCCAACACCCTCGCAGACAGCCTGGGCGCTGATGGGTCTGATGGCCGTCGGGGACCTCGACTCCGAGGCCGTCCAGCGCGGCATTCAGTACTTGGTCAGTACGCAGCGTGAGGATGGAACCTGGGACGAGCCGGAGTTCACGGGGACCGGGTTCCCGCGGGTGTTCTATCTGCGGTATCACCTGTACCCGCACTACTGGCCGCTGATGGCCTTGGGGCGGTATCGATCGCTTCGGTCGTCTACTCACTCCTGATTGTGGAGCGCGACATCCACCACGAAATACACCGGCATAGACATTCCTGACGGTGCGTTCTACCGACCGATTCTGAATCTACGTGAAGACGCGACAGGGGATCAGTTTTTCGCGGACGAATCGTCCGACAACGTGTGCGATGTCCGCTGGTGGGGGGCACCCTCGATCACATGAATCTGTTTCATAGTCGACTTCAGGGGAATGGTCTCCAACCGCCCACTGGGCCAGCGAATTTCTAGACGCACCGGCTGGTCATCGGAGGCCATGCCAAACAACAGGTGTCCTGCACTGGTCGAGGCAAAGCTGCCACCGCCTTTCCATTGTCGGATCTGAGACTGATTGGACGAGATCAGTCGAACAATCGTCCCGATCGCCGTCCGGGGGGACTGCGTCCCGGTCAGTTCCACGGTAAACGATCGGCCAGCAGCAGCTCCGCGATTTTCCAGCAGGGCGATCGGCTGATTCACGTGCGAAACCACCAGGTCAAGATCCCCATCCTGATCGATATCTCCGGTAGCTGCTCCTCGGCCCGAATGCGGCTTGCGGAAGTAGTCACCACTCAGAGCCGCCACGTTTCGAAACTGCTTGCCGGCGTGGTTATCCATGAGCACGGGAAGCTGTAGGACAGGGGCTCGATGAGCATGTCGAACGACATGCCCGTTGCTGACGAAGACATCCTCGTCCCCGTCCAGATTCCAATCCCCAAAGAGGACTCCCCACCCCACATAGGCCTGTCCGATGCGATCGACGCCAGTCTCTTCACTGACGTGGGCGAACTGCATCCCTCCCAGATTTTTGTAGAGTGCGAATGTTTCATCCTCAAAGTTGGCCACCCAGAGATCGGGCAGCCCATCGAGATCAAAATCGCCCATGTCGGTCCCCATCGACCCTTCCACCGCGCCGAGCCTGCTCAGACTGACACCGCTGGTCAGCCCCCGCTCACGTAACTGCCCACCCTGGTTCTCGTAGAGGAATTTGGGTGTTGTGTCATTACCGACATAGGCATCGACATCCCCATCGAGGTCGAGATCGGCGACTAGCACGCTCAACCCCTTGCCGCCCTCCACCAATCCCCGCTCGCTCGATTGATCCCGGAAGCCCCCCTGTCCATCGGCCAAATAGAGGGTGTCTGCCAGACCACGAAAGACAATAGGCGAACAGACCTCACGCAGTTCGCCGTGCGTAAAGCAGGGCGGGTCATTCGTCAACGACCAATCCACGTAATGCGTGACATAGAGATCCAGGTGTCTGTCCTGATTGAAGTCCCCCCACGCCGCACTCGAACTCCATCGGACATCACCATCCAGGCCGGATTCGACGGTCAGATCTTCAAACGTACCGTCTCCCTGATTCCGCCACAGCTGGACACCACCGTACCCCGTAATCAAGGCATCCACGAACCCATCATGGTCAATATCAGCGGCTGCAATCCCATGTTGATAGTGGGAAGCCCGACCGATTCCAGCCGTAGCTGCGACGGGGGCCATGTGATGCGGCCCCCGATTCAGGAACAGCTCGCCGGGAAGTCCCACGGGCCGCATGGATTGGCTGGCGAACTTTCCGCCTCCGACGCACCAGAGATCGAGCATCCCGTTGCGGTCGAAATCGGCCAACCCCACGCCGCCCCCAAGAGTTTCCAGGATGGTGAAGCGTCCCGCCTGCTCGCCGTTCTCATACTGAAACCGCACGCCCCAAGCGGAGGCCTGATCCACGAACTGGGAAGGGGGAAGAACGGGCGTCGGTGCGGAAGGGCCCGGCGAAACCGCGGGTGGAGACTGCGGGCAACCGAGTCCGATCAATACCAGCAGTCCAGCGGTGACCCCGCACCAGGGATTGTGCTTCAATCGGAACGGCCCACCCATGAATGCCTCGGGAGACAACAGATTCGCTTGGATGAACTCAGCGTAGCAGATTCTTCCCGATCCATGGATAGGCTGAAATGGATCAATGGAAACAACGCGAGGAGGGAGCGTTCCAGGTTCCCTCCTCGCGTCTCGCACACTCACGCTGAGTGCGGAGCTTCAATGAATCAATTCTCCAACGGCAGTTGAAGCGCCTCGGTAAACCGGCTGAAGGCGTTGGCCTCACTGGTCAGCTGAATGATTTCAGCAACCTCATGGTCCGTGAACTGCTCTCGCAATCGAGCAATATCCGCATCGCCGATGGTGTGCGGGGCCGAGGTCAGCCGGCGGACGAATCGCAAGGCTTCCGCCTGAGCCGGAGTCACCAGGGACTCCAACTGGGAGTACGAGTCCAGATCGGCGGCCTTACGGCCCAGTGCCACGTAGCGGGCTTGTGCATGACCAGCGGCGTACCAGGCCCGGTTCTCACGGGCCGTAACCCACTCGATCAGCACCCGCAGCTCCGGTGCGGTCTGGCCATCGCGAACCAGGGCCTGCCGCTGTTTCCAACTTGCAAGAGATGTCGGCAGGTTCGCCATCGCCTGGAACCAGACAGGGGGAATGGCTCCTGGTGTGTCGGCTGCGAGTACCTGGCGGGCGATCTCCATCGACGGCAATTCGACAGCCGGTTCGCGATGGCGAGCGATCGCCAGTGCGGCGTCGACCGCTTCACGGGCCTCCCATTCCGGACGGGGCTGATAGTCCACCGGGGCCACACGGGAGGGCAGCCGCGAAAACTCAGCCGATGTGGGCGTGTCCAACTGGCTGGGTTCGTCCCCGCCAAACGACTGATCCTGCGGGATTCCCGTCGAGGCGGTCCAACGATTGGTCGCGTTGTACCGCGCCACGGTCTGGACAATGTCGATGATCTCGCTATCCGTAAAATGCTTCTTGAGCAAAGTCCGCTCCGCATCACCGAATCGATGAGGGGCCATGGTCAGCTGACGGGTGGCCTGCATGGCAGCCTGTTCGGCATCGGGAAACAAATCCCATCGAACATCCAGCGATGCAATCTGGTCATCCGTCATCCCGACGCGACGCAGCTTCAACTCCTGATGCCCCAGGCAATACTGGCAATCGTTGGTCCGTGAAACGATCCAGAACAACCGGGTTTTGAAGCCGTAGTCCGGACTCTGTTGAAGTGTATTGAGTGTGGCAGCGATTCCTGTGGGAACCGCTCCGCGCGGCCCGCGCGAGCTGGACGACGACTGCCACGATTCCGGCAGATAGATCGACCGCAACCGTCCGTTATTCACAGAACGCCGTCCGGAGGCCAGCTCGTCGGCAGTCAACGCGGGCAGCGGCAGCCGCGAGGTACGGGTTTTCAAGGCTTCAATGCGCTGCTTCATTTCGGGACGGGTCAACGCCGGACCAGCGGGCGCAGCGTCTTCAGCGATTCCGACGGACATTGTGAACAGTAGCAGCAGGCTGGCAATCCAGGTCATGCGAAACGACATAAGGTCTCCTTGAACAGAGGATGTACGGATGAAGTCGACATCACTCGGGGAAGATGGTGATCACGGGAGAGGTCCCGACGATATAGACCACGCGGGACTCGGTCTCTTTTCCCTGGGTGTTGAATTTACGCTTCACGGGGACATGCAGATTCGTCCCGTCGGAACGCTCTTCCGCCGTGAGAATCTCGTAAGAGACCAGCGTCTTCCCCGAGTCCCATGCTGAATCACCCACCACAATTTCCGGTTTCAGATCAACGGGCTTCTGACCGGCCACCCACGCCTGCATCGCCTTGTCGAGCGAGACATGGGCCACCTCCAAATCCAACGGCAGATCGCGAGCGGATGACCCGCAACCAGACAGATTGCTGATCAGGCACAGACTCAGACCACAGAACAAACGAAAGGCGAACATCGATCCATCTCCAAGGGAGCCGAGGGGAAGGGCCGACAAGAATGCCTGGCCCACTGACATCCGTGGCACAGGCATTCCTGTCTTGCGAATGGAAGACAATCTCGGAATCTGTCCTAGAACTCCCCGACCACTTCTCCACCATTGATCGTGCCCATCGCTCGCCAGGTTCCCAAGTCGACATTGGTCGAGATGAATCGCACCGCCCCATCACACAACAAGGTATGAATCCCACCGACATGCCGGCTGCTGGCGGTCGTGGCAATGCGCCCCGGGGGGAACATGCACGAACGCCCGTTCGGCGGCAGAACATGCGAATACTGAGTCGTTGAGTGATACGGCTGCAGCCACGGCCCGCCAACGTTCGAGACACCTTGCAACGACAGATTCGTCACATCCATCGCATTACATTGCTGCAGTGCCTCGTCCGGCGTGTTGGGATAGGTCCCCGGACGGAACGTGTCGCTGATCGGTGTCGTGATTCCGTTACTGCCATCTCCCAGCAGTTTCTCGGACATCATGGCCGAGAGACTGGTCCCGTCAGTGATGTCCGCGATGCGGATCTTGTTCGCCTGATGCACGATGCCACTGGGCCCCGTTTGCCCTGCGGCCCCGGACGTGGAGTACACGATCCCGGACCCGGCATTCATGTAGTAGTTATTCCGGCCACCAATCGAGGCGGGCAGAGAATCGGTATCGGAAGGGCAGCGGAACGCGGGCAGTTCCTGGGCCGCCGCCACGGCATTCACGGGATTGTTGTACGGCACGTTGAAGTCGATCAGGGAGTACAGTGGAGCCTGATCGATATAGGGCAGGATGCGGGCCTGAGCTGAAATTCCGTTGACATTTCCCAGCGGGAAGGCCAGGAATGTGTCGTGGTAGTTGTGCATGGCCAGCCCCAGCTGCTTGAGGTTGTTTTTGCACTGGGATCGACGGGCTGCTTCACGGGCCTGCTGGACGGCAGGCAGGAGAAGGGCAATCAGCACGGCGATGATTGCGATGACCACGAGCAGTTCAATGAGGGTGAAACCCCGACGCGAAGAATGACGAAACATGGAATACTCCCAGACGGCCGAATGGCGTCCTGTGGTATGAGGTGCGAAGAAGAGATCGGCTACGAAAAAGAACCGAACCACGGATACGTCGTTCGTATCCGAACCTTGAGAATCACTGAACGAAAACCACCCACGAGAACTGGCCCAGCGCGGACATCGCCTATCGGTCCGCAATCACCGGAGCATGCCTCGGCTGCCAGGTGCGGGCAAACACTTGCTCAGCACCCCCAACCCACGTGGGCATGACAACCAGCTCCCCACTGGGAGCGATGTTCAGCTCAGCCTGGAACTCAACAGCGAAACGACGCGGATTTCCAAGGCGCACGAGCTGCAGCCCGCAGGCCGCGAAGACTACTGACTACAAGGCGGGCGAAAAACGCCCAGCACTACCTCATAACGCAACGACGCCCACACGGCATCGGAAAATTCAGACGGCGACTTCTGTCCAACCAACCGATCCACCACGTTCACCAGAGCCTCCTGGGGGAGGCCTGTGACGACTCGCTGATCGGGAATCGGCAGCGGGGCAACCGGAGAACAGCTGGCTCCGGTACACCGGCAGGGGAGTGGCATTTGCGGCAGCGGAGTCTCGGAATCCGGCGACGAAAGCTTCAGCGCACCGGCGACATCCGCATCGGGAGAATGCCACCCTTTAGGCAGCCCACCGCATTGGGCGGCAAACAGATCAGAACCGATCCCGACCACAAACAGAAACAACGCCAGCCCGACCGAAAATCGGCACCCGTTCTTCACGCCGGTCTGAACCGTGCGAAACACTTGGTGGCTCCTGGAAGGTACTGACACGTTCTTGATCGTAAGAAAGCGTGTGCGAAAGTCAATTCGTCTTTCGCACATGTCACGGATTTCTACGAATTATTCTGTCCCACGTGTGACATGCTGGAACGCAAAACGGTTTCCGTTACCCGACTCGCGGCGGTAAGCTGGCGACGGAGTGATCCGCCAATTGGTCGAGGAATGTTCTATGCGAGAATACATCGGATGGCTGATAGCTGGGATCGTCGCAACCGGTCTCATCGATTTCGTCCCGCAACCGGCCCAGGCGGAAGTGGATCCCGAAACTTCCATCCCCCACTGGATTCGGGCATCTTCGCATGATGGTCAACCGGTGGACCTCTTACGGTCGTTCACCGTCGACGCCCCCGTCCAGCAGGCGACGCTCAAGTTCGCAGCTGACTTTTGCTTCGCCACGGTCGCGATCAACGAGACCGAAGTGCTGGAGGTCGCCCCGTTTGTGCAACTCCAGACGCTCAACGTGACCAACGCCGTGCAGCGGGGCGAGAACCGGCTGCGCGTGCGGCTGCGAGAGGGGAATCGGTTGACCGGCGTGGCTCTGTCGCTGGAGATTCGGTATGCGAACGGCACGTCGGCGATGATCGTCAGCGATGCGGCGTGGTGGGTGGGGCTGGTCGATCCGACGGGTGTGCTGAAGACAACTCCGCTGGAAACCGAGAAACTCCTGCTGGAGGATCGCGGGGCGGTGGCCCCCGAGCTGTGGGGGATCGGTCGGCGGGATATCTCGCTGTCGGCCTTTGAGAACTACGAACAGTGGCAGCAGTCGAAGGGCGAGGTGGCCGATAAGCACCGCCCCCAGTTCTGGCTCGCCCCCGGCTTTGAGATCACCGAACTCCGCGTGGCCCAGCCGGACGAGGGGTCATGGATCGCGATGGCGTTTGACGACAAAGGTCGGCTGACGATCTCGCGTGAGGATGTGGGGCTGTTGCGAATGACACTGGCGGAGGACCGAAAGTCGGTGGCACGGGTCGAGAAGGTCGAGGTACCGCTCGAAGAGTGCCGGGGCCTGGCCTACGACGGGGAGACGCTGTACGCGAATGCGAACAACTCGAAGGCGATGTTCCGGCTAAAGATCGACGACGAGGGAAAGCCGCAGGATGTGACGAAGCTCCGCGAATTCCCCGGCGGTGTGGGCCATGGGCGAAATGATATTGCCCTCCGCAGAGACCGTGTCTATTCGATCCATGGAGATTCCGTAGAGCAGCCCATTGAGAACGGGTTGGATTGGACTTCTCCGAACCGCGAGTTTCGGTCGACGGGGTCTCAGAAGGAAGGACTGTTGGTTCGCGTGGACCCCAATTTCAGGCAGGCCGAGATCATGCATGCCGGGCTGCGGAACCCTTACGGGATCGCATTAAACTCGGTCGGCGATCCGTTCACGTTCGATGCCGACAACGAACACGATATGGGGACGCCGTGGTACCGCCCCACGCGGATTCTGCAACTCATCGATGGGGGCGACAGTGGCTACCGCGAGGTGACTGGACAACTCCCGCCGCGCTTTCACGATCAACCGGATCATGCACCGCCGCTGTTTGATATCGGCCGGTCATCGCCGACTTCGGTCATGTTCGGAGACGAATTGAAGTTTCCCATGGCTTATCAGCGGGCTTTGTTTGCACTCGACTGGACCTATGGTCGGATTATCGCCGTGCATCTTGCGCCACGGGGACTGACGTATCGCGTGAATGCCGAAACGTTCTTGCAAGGTCGCCCACTCAACGTGACTGATATCGGTGCTGGCCCCGATGGAGCGATCTATCTCACGACCGGAGGCCGGAAGACGCAATCGGCCCTTTACCGCGTGGCTTGGACCGGTCAGGAAGTTCATGCGGCAGAGCCTTCCCAGCACGAATCCGAGTGTTCCCATGCGGCGGAGAATGCCCGCAGTCCTCGCGGCTTGTGGTATTATCGAGGGTTTGTTTTTCCTCGCGGATTTGCTTCGCCCGATCCCGTGGAGCGACACAACGCAGTGCTGGAAGAAGAACGAAAACGCCACCTTCTGCGGCACTCGACAAAGGTCGCGCAGCCGCTGATCAGCGGGCTCATCGCTGCGCGGTCACGACAAACTCTGTCGGTTCCAACGGCCTTGAAGTCGTTGGCGAGCAAGCCGCTACCGGAGCAGAGTCTCACCGATCAGTTCATCTGGGTCCGAATCGCGAACCTATGCCTCGAAACGTCTCGGGATGAGGTGCTGGCTCAACGGGATCAATTGATCCCGCTGGTGCTGGCAGCCTGGAAGGCCCTCGACGCCCGTCCGTACTCCGTCGCCCCCGAAGGCACCAGCGTCGAACTCCGTCGGCGGTTGGCCTACCTGCTTGGCGAGTTGGGAGCTGATGAACTTCCCAAGCTGGCGAGCGAGAAGCTGCTCTCCAGCGGAGTACAGGAGGACCAGATCGCGGGGCTCCTCGCTCTGCGGAATCAGAAGACCGGCTGGACTCTCGAACTCCGCAGACAACAGTTCGCGACGATCAACTCGATCTCGCTGATGATCGGCGGGGCGGGGTTGCCGCCGCTGGAGAAGTGGCTGCGGGAGGAGTCGATCAAGACGCTGACGGACGACGAGAAAGCCGCCCTCGGTGACATGCTGCAGCCGAAGCCGCCCGAGCCGGAACCGCTGCCGCCGCCGCGTCCGCTGGTGCAGAAGTGGACCCTCGACGCCCTGGTCTCGCTGCACACAAGCGATGGTCCGCAGGGCGATGCCGAGCGGGGCCGGCTGCTCTTCCGTGAGGCCCTGTGCAGCCGCTGTCACCGCGTCGGCCTGCGGGGCGCAGCTGTCGGACCGGACCTGACACATGTGAGCCGCCGGTTCAACCACCGCGATATTCTGGAATCGATCCTCTCGCCTAATCTATCGGTCGCCGAGCAGTTCCGGCAAGAGGCAATCGAAACGCACAGCGGCCAGACCCATATCGGCCGCATCATCCCCGAGGGCGACTACCGGAAAGAGACAATCCGTTTGGCGACCGATCCGCTCGATATCAACAAGTTCGTCGAGATCGACAAGAAGGAGATCGCCGAACACAAAAGCGTGCCGACCTCGCCGATGCCCAGCGGGCTGTTGGATTCATTGACGATGGAGGAGATCCGGGATCTGCTGGCGTATCTGGCCTCGGGAGAAGTCTCTCGTCCGTAGGACGGTCCCATGGGCCGGTCCTACGCCGGTTCGGGTCTGCGACTCAATGATTGAGACAAGGTGAGTGAACAAGAAGCGACAGAAGCCCCAAGACACCCGGGCGGGCTAACAGTCCGTTGAGAAACGTGGGATAGGCTTCCACATTTAGGCGGAGCGGCGGAGTGTGAAGGAGACTCCCAGCGGGCGTTCGAACGGAATGGTGTGCAACTCCGGGCAACGGGCGTCGAGCCAATCACTCACGATTCCAGCAGTCGTTTCCCAGTCGGGCTCGCTCATTAGTTCATGCAGATGCCCCGCCATTAGCCGCATCGTCTTGTCCGGCGACGGCACGGTCAGCCACCACCGCAGCGCGGCCTCGGGACTGACCACTTCATCCTGATCCCCTTGCAGGAGCAGTGTGGGCAGCGTGAGCTTCGTCGACTCTTCCCAAACCTGAACCAGGGCATCGAGCACCTGAAAGTACCAGCTGGCAGTGACGAAATGTCGACGTAACGGGTCCGCGTCGCGGGTGGACTGCGCCACCGGGTCGCGGGTGAGCTGTTCCGATTTGATCGTGCTTTTGAACCGGGTTCGGGGAGCAATCAGAGAGCAGACCCGCCCCAGGGTTCGTTTCCAGGCGGGCACCCGTAGCTGCATCGCAAGTAGAGGGCTGGAGAGAATCAGCCCCGCCAGTTGCCCTGGTCGAGTCTGGGCATACCGGGCAGCGATCAGCCCACCCAAGCTGTGGCCAAAGAGAATTGTCCGGGCGGGGTTCAGCTCCATTGCGGGCCAGAGTCGGTCCAGATCGTCGAGATATTGGTCAAAATTATCGATGTGAGCATGGGGGCCGCCGGAAAGTCCGTACCCGCGATGGTCGAGGGCCACAACCTCCCATCCGTCAAGTGCCACGCGTCGAGACCAGCGTTCGTGTCGCTGACTGTGCTCCCCGGCTCCATGAATCACCAGGAGGGTCCGACCTGGGGGATATCCCATCGGTCGCGTCCGCCGCACAAAGAGCGGAAGCCCATCGGATGTCTGGAGATGCGTTGTTTTCTGAAAGACTCCGGAATCCTGTTCGCAGTGCATTGGACCTGCCTCCTGCCGGTAGCGAATAGCCCCTGCAGGGAGCTATCGGTCAAAAACCCGGCAGATCGCCAGTCGAATGCCGTTTCCTGGCGTCAGATCCGGAATTCGAGTCATGATCGTTAAACTTCCACCGACGATAGTCCCCAGAAGACTCCTGACAGTTGGCAGAATGCCAGAACGTCATTACAATTCCTCCTCCCATTTCCACTGGATGCGATTTGGACCGAAGCATCATGACCAAGCGAACTTTCGTCGACGTGAAGACCGCCCTCGCGGAGAAGTACGAGCGGCTGGCCCGACTGACCTGCAGTGTGCCCCGGAAGGCCACGTACGCTGGACACGCTCTCAAGTACCGCCGTCAGGCTGCTCAGGCCGCACGCGACGGTCACAAGTAAGACCCGCGGACGAGTAAGACACCGGAAGGCGTTACGGAGTGATCACTCCGGGGATGCCGGATGGCAATTCATACGATCTCGACCTGCGCCGGTGTTCAACAGGCGCAGGTTTTTTTGTTGTCCGGGCCAACAACCAGGCGACAATCACTCCATATTTTGTCGTGTACGATCTATTGGTGAAAAGTTTGCGATACCTTCCTCCGTTTGCGGTGTTTGACACCGTAGAAGCCTTGCCTGTCCCGGGCAGTCGCCCCCCTATCTCCCTTCTGGATTGTGACCACTCAAAAGAGTTCTCGGGACGAATCGTTCCGGAATGGAAAGCGGAATGACCGATGAGCACTCCCCAGATCGCCATCATTGGCGGTGGACCGGGCGGGTTAATCACGGCCTATACCCTGCAAAAGATTCTGGATCGCCCCGCGCGGATTACACTGTTTGAAGCCAGTGGACGCTTGGGGGGAAAGATTCTCACCCCCCAATTCCGATCCGCTCCCGTGCGGTATGAAGCCGGGGCTGCGGAATTCTATGACTACTCTATGTTCGATGAAGACCCCCTGAAGGATCTGATCGCCGAACTGGGGCTGCCGATTCGTCGCATGGGAGGCCCAGCGGTCATCATGCGGAATCGCATCCTGGCCAACATGGATGACATCCGTGACCAATTGGGAACTCGAAGTTATCAGGCTGTTTCCCAATTCGATCGGATGGCCAAAGACCACATGACGCCACAGGAATTTTACTATTCAGACTACCCTGAAGGCCGTGCTGCGCCTCCCCTGACGGAACGGTTCAATGCGGTCATGGCGGATGTGGCCGAGCCTCAAGCCCGCCAGTTCATTGAGAACCTGATTCATAGTGATTTGGCGACGGAACCGAAGCAGACCAGTGTGCCGTATGGGCTGCAAAATTATCTGATGAATGATCCCGCCTATATGGATCTGTATGGGATCGAAGGGGGTAACGAACTCCTGCCGCAGGCTTTGATCGCCCGTATCAATGCCGTCATCCGGTTGGAACACATCGTCCAGAGTGTCTCCCGGCACGAAAACCAGATGCGTGTCGTTTCCACGCATCGAGGAGTCACACGCCAGGACGATTTCGACTATGTCGTGGTCGCACTTCCCCATAATCACTTGAAGTCGGTGGCCTTTCCGGGTGACCGGCTGACGCCCGCCATCGAGCGGCATTACGCCCATTATCATTATCCGGCCCACTACCTGCGGATTACGATCCTGTTCCAGACGCCGTTCTGGAGACAGGCGTTTGAGGACTCCTATTGGATGCTGGATCAGTTCGGGGGATGCTGCCTGTACGATGAATCGTCGCGCGATCCGAATTGCGTTCATGGAGTGCTGGGCTGGTTACTCGCAGGGGAGTCCGTCCCGCAGAAGAGCCCCCTCAGCGATGAACAGCTAATTGCCGAAGCCCTGGACTCGCTGCCCGACTTTCTGGCCCATGGCCGCTCGGAATTTGTGGAAGGGCGAGTCCATCGCTGGGCGGGTGCCGTGAATGCTCTCCCCGGCGGAGTCCTGCCACAGCCTCACGATCAGCGGCACCGGCCCGAGCCAATTGAACACCCCCACTTGTTTCTGGTGGGCGACTACCTTTACGACTCCACGCTGAATGGAGTTCTGGACTCGGCGGAATATGTCGCCGGGTGGATCGCGGCCCAGCTTGCCGCCACCTCTCAGGAAAATCGATGATGTCCGCCACTGGTGAACTGAATGCCTCATTGTCCTCATGGCCGGTCGGATCCGCGATCCAGCAGATTGCCTATGTCGTGGAAGCGACATCCGGGCAGGTGGTCGCCATGGAGTTCCCGCCTCCCCTGCGAATGTGCGCTGTCGTGACCGCGTCCGCAGCCGGCCCGGATGGGGGTTCCAGCGAACTGACGATCCTGACCGTCCCCGCGCCGGTCCGGGAAACCATGAGCGACGACGAAACCGCACTCTTCGCCCGCATGCAGATGTGGGTCGAGGCTGCCACCCCGGCCCCTGGTCCAGCCAGTCAGATCATGATGTTTCAGGGGGCCCGCATCTGCTGGACACCAGGACGCATCGCGCTCCTCGTGCAACCGGAGCGGATCGAATCCGCACGGCGGGCCTTGATCGAAGTCTCATTCTACGACGCGGAATTACGAGCCATCGAGCACCAGCTGGGCCAGGACTGGCCTCACATGGAAGCCGATATGCCGCTGGCCTTTGAAGTCACGGAAAATACCCTGAGCCAGCGGCAACAGCTACGGCAGCGTTTCCTGCAGATTCTTCAACTGCGGACACGCCTGACACGGCTCAGCGGACATATCCATTGCCCCCATCTGCACCCCCCCACACTGGCCAGCCAGATTGGCGAACGTTTTCGAGACCGAACACGCATGGAGCTGCGTTACGAGATCATTGATGAGCAGATCGAAGTCTTCGAGGGGGTGTATGAAATGTGCGGACAACGGGCCAGCGACTTCACGCTGACCCGATCGGGCAACATCCTGGAGTGGATCATCATTATCCTTTTGGTGGCCCAGCTGTTGCTATCGGGAATCGAGATGCTGGCGGGCAGCGGTACCGAGACCTCGACGACCACGTCGAGTCCCCCGTCCACGACCGCGAGCACGGGGCAGTAGCATGCGTTATGCATCGATCGATCTGTTGCGAACACTGGCCATCTTCGTCATGGTGATCGTTCACTTTGGCGAAAACCTGTCGGGCTACACCTCCCCATTGGTCGGGTTCGGGGCTCCTCTGTTCGCGTTCCTTTCCGGGGCCAGCTACTTCCTGTGGGTTCACGGATTGGAAGCCCATGGAATTGTCGACACCCACATCTCCAAAGTGTCCGTTCGTCGTGGCCTGTTTGTGACGGGGATTGGATTCGTATTCAACGTACTGGTATGGTTGCCCGAGGACACCTACAACTGGGATGTGCTGACCTTCGTAGGCACCATGCTGCTCGTACTGAATGGAGTCCGGCGCATCCCGGCAGTGATCCCTGTGATGATGGCCGGGATGGCTCTCTTGATCAGTCCCATTCTGCGATCACTGGTGGACTACAACAGTTATTGGCAGAACGGTTACTTTGAATGTGACCCGACCTTGGCGGATCTGCTGATTGGATACCTGGTGACCGGGTATTTTCCTGTGTTGCCCTGGATGGTCTTCGCACTGAGCGGGCATACTGCTGCCCGCTATCTGTTTACAGCAGGACCGCTCGAGCAATCGCAGGACAGCCGCCCAGGAACTCTGTCATTGCTCGGGGGAGTACTAATGATCGCGGCGCTGGGGGCTCTCAGTCTGCGTTCGTTTTTTCCAACCCCGGTTCAGACAATGGTCGGAAGCTGGACGATGTTCCCGCCGTCCTCCGTGTATGTGACATTCACGCTGGGACTCGCATTACTGGCGTTCGGAGTATCGCATCGCCTGATCGACCAGCGGGGCCTGCTTTCGGATCGGTCCCTGGTGCTCTCTCTGGCCAAGACGTTCAGCCGTTATTCCCTGACCATTTATGTGCTGCACCACATCGTGCATCTGTGGCCACTCTGGATCTATGGCATGATGGCCGGGCAGGAGCCCACGTATTACTGGAAGATTGCACTGCCCATCACGGTCTCGATCCCACTGGCGTTCGCCTTTCTGTGGCTGACATACCTCGCGTTGCGGCGACTGGGGCCAGAACGCACTTATGGGATTGAGTCATGGATGCGATGGGTATGCGATTGAGGCGGTCGTCCCGCCCGTGTCGGGCGACTCGACAAGCCCTCTGACTATCGCGCACTATCCTCTCTTTACCCAACTTTCGCGAACGCAGTAAACTCCCGCGCAGGAGATTGTCCCGGCATGCTCAGCCGTTGGGATTATCACGGGACACTCAGGAGGGGGCGTAGTCATGTGGTACGACATCCTTGTCGTGTGCATTTTGTTGTTCTTTCTCGCGAAGGGTGCCGCCAAAGGACTGGTCTGGCAGTTGGCAGGAATCGCCGGCATTCTGTTGTGCATGACTTTTGCCAGCACGGCATCAAAGGTGATCGGCCCCCATATCAATCTGGCACCGCCGGCCAATCAGTGGGCCGTGATGTTTATCACCTACCTGCTGGCCTCTTTTGTGGCCTTTGGTTTTGCACGAACTCTGAATTCCTGGATCGAGAAGATGGAATTCAAAGAGTACAACCGGCATCTGGGAGCGATCTTCGGCCTGGTCAAAGGGGCCTTGCTGGTTCTGCTGATGACCTTCATGATCGTGACGTTTTCCGAGAAGTCTCGGAATCTGATCAAGGACTCGCGGGCGGCCCATATCGCCGCCAAGGTGATTCATCAGATTGAGCCGCTCGTCCCGGACAAGATGAGTCAGGCGGTGGGGCGATATATCCAGATGTTCGAAGCCACGGGCTTTGCTCATACCCCGCCGGACGAATTCACCCCCGAAGAGAAGATTATCGATCAATACCCCACCGAGATTGATGGCCTGACGCAGCTGGGACAACCCGCCCCCTTTGAGACCGGCAACCCGCAGACTCGAACACCAGCCACGCTGCCACCCAGCGACCTCTACAACGATCTGCTCGGCGTCATCGGCAAGGCTGCTACGGATAAACTGACCACCGAACTGGGAGGGGCCAGTCCCCGAACCAAGGCGCAGCTGGAAAGCACAATTACCAGTGCCTTGCAGAGTGCTGATCGCCAGACGCTACTCGATCTCCAGCAGCGGATTCGAAATTCCGAACGGAATCAGGAGCCATTACTCCAGAATGTGGGCGACTGGGCCTACGAAAATCTGGAAAACGTCCTGCAGCCAGCGGTCCCTGCAAATTCGGGGACACGACAGCCAGCCCCGGTCGATCAGCCCAATGTCGCCAACACTCCGACGGCCCCCCGAATCACGTCACCCGTGGCTCCCACAGGGCCACGGACAATGCTGGACGATATCGTGGCGGCAAAAACGCAGTTCGCCTCGCTGCAATCCAAGCTCAAGCAAGAGTACGAAAACACTCTGCAGGGGCTTCCCAAGAACATCAGCGCTGCGGTAATCACCGACTGGCATGGCGATTTGACGAATTCCCCGACAGACACGGATCCGGAAACCGACTCCACCACACCGATTGAGGCCCGGATCATTCGCCAGCTGCGGTCCGCCCGGATTTCAGAGTCCAAACTCCCCGCCGTTTTACAAAAGCGGCTGGCCGATTTCCGCCTGACGGCCCATGGAGCGGAAACAATCCGCTGACAGCCTATGGAAAAATAGCGAATCGCACGGACCGGCCTGTCGGCCCGGATTTCAGGGTGTGGGGAGCAGGCACTCTTTTTCCAGCGATGCGTATTCCGCCGCCAGGGCAGGGCTCCCCAGCTGGGGATAGAGTATACGAGTGACCTTCAGAAGCTTGCGGCACTCGTCCAATGCTCCCAGGCGATGGGTGACTCGCACAACCTCCAGCCTCCGACGGAACCACTCCAGCGTCCCCGGTCGTTCGAATCCTTCGAGCTGCTGATAGATCGCCTTGGCCCGCTTGAGATTCTCCGGCTGTCCGCGTTCCACCGACAACCGGCTGATCGTTTCCAGCAGTGACCGATCGCGAGGACGGGTCAACAGAACCTTTTCATAGATCTCAATCGCCTCCGGAAGATCTCCGGTGGCGGTATACGCATCCGCCAGACATTGATCGAGCACGGCGATCACCTCCCGAGGAAGTGATTCCCGCTGCCGCTCCAGCCTTTGTGCCACAGCCAACTGCACTCGTCCCAGGTCGTGCCGGGCCACTGGCTCCAGAGTCTGTGACAGCTCGGCCAGCCCCGAGAGAATGACCAGCAGCTCTGCCGGATCGGAGGTGGTCAACTGTCGCAGCTGATGCTCAGCCTCTCCCATGCGTCCCAGGCCGGCCAGACAAACGATCTGCATCTGATGAACCGGGGCCAGCAGGGCAGTCCATCCGGTCGCCAGAGGAACACCGTCACGAGCTGCTTCGCGTTCCGCCAGATCACGGCTGTGGGCCACCTGCCGCAACAGAGTATCCGCATCGGCATAGCGTCGGGCACGGAAGTACAACAGTACCCGCGCCCAGCGCAAGGCATTCTCGGATTGTGCCAAAGACCATCCCAAGGGAGGCTTCGGCCAGCGAATCACCTGAACCTGAAAGGCCGCCGAGGCCTGCCGCTCCAAAGCATCACGCCCGGACGGTTCGCCAAATGTGGTCAGTAGCTTCTCATAACAATACGGCCACTGAGCTGCGGCATCGCCAGCCCGGACATGGTCGGCAGGAATCGATTCGAGGTACTGAATTGCGACCGGCCACTCTTCATGCCGCAAAGCATCCACGGCCAGCGCCCATTCGGCCTCCCCGCGTGAGGAATGCTTCGGGTAACGGGTCAGCAGTGTCTTGAGCTGTTCGGTGTAAGCCGACCTTAGAGCCGGGGAGGGTTGCTGATCATGATGCTGTCCCACCGCCCAAGCCGCCAGCAACTGGGCATCCGCCCCGCGGACATCCTGGGGATAGTTTTTTTGAAAGTCGATCAACAGGCGACTCGCAACAGCCCAGTCTCGTGACTGAACGGCGATCGAGGCGCGGGTGTACGCCAGATCGGCGGCCAAGTCGGATTTACCCTCTCGCTGAGCCTGAGACGTCGCCCGTTCATAGACGGTCCCTGCAGCGATCCAGTCCTGAAGGCCGACCGCTCGTTCTCCTTCGCGAACCATGGCGGCGAGCTCTGCCCCATACTCGCGGGTCTGTGTGGCCCGGTTGATTAGCAAGTCGGCGTACGTTCGCCACGGTCCCGGAATCAATTGTCGCTGCGTGTCGATCTGCCGCTGTAACTCCTGTTCCAGCTTCTCCAACTCCTGTGGCGGGGCAGGGGAGGGGGCCTGTGGACTATGCAGTTTCTCCAGCGAGGCCAGCAGGCACTCCACGTTGATCTCTCGCAGTTCCGGCGACAAGCGGCCATGCTCACGCCCATAATCCAGGATCACCTGCATCGCATCCGCAGGACGCTGACGGGCCAACTCGGTGCGTGCCCATTCGCCGATCAGGGAGTCCGCCCAGACCGGCGGCACGCTGGTCAGCGGGATTGACTTCGCCCATGTGATCGCCCGATCGTGTTCCCCCTGCAGGCGCAGGATCTCGATCCTCGCAATACGAGCCAGCCAGTAGAACTGACTGGTTGACCGCTTTCCCTGCTCTCCGGCCAGCGTCTCCGCATCCAGCAGGGCGGCGACACGGTCAGGCCCCGTCAATTGCAATCGAGCGAACGTGATTCGCAGGCGGATGCCCAGATAGTCCAACTCGTCCTCGATCCTCCGGACATCCGCCGCCGACAGATCGCCAGGTCTCCGTCGCGGAGAGGAAGCGGGGCGTGAATCACCGGGAACCGTCCGGGCGGGCTTACCGGCCCACTGACGAAACTCTTCACCCGCGATCCGCAGATCGTCCAACGCCTGCTGGACGGCAGCAATCGCTTGCGATTTCTGCGGTGGAGAGTCAGGGAGCAGCAGGCTTGACCAGAACTCAGCCAGAGCGAGATCGCAGAGCAGGGTGGCCTGCCGAGCCCGCACGACACCCCATCGGGCTTGCTGGCGATCACTAAGCAGTGGCTGAAGAACGGACCGGGCCCGGCCCCACATCTCCTGGGACTCTGCCGGGGTCGCGGCCTCCGCCGCATGGGCTGCCATGCACCGCGACAGTTCGACCGTGATCAACGCTCGATCACTCGGAGACAGGTCAGGATCGCTAAGCCGTGTCGGAGCATACTCTTCCGCCACTCGAAACAGACCCGCCGCCCGCAGTTCGGAAAAATAGGTGGACAGAGCCTCCCCGTCTTCCGCCTGACAGGCCACCCCACCGGGGACCAGGGCGATCACCAGAATCCCCCAAATGAGCCGTGCTGAGGCCACCGTTGCGTTATCCTCCGGACAGGGCAGCGAGACGACAGATTCTCTCGGCGAGGCCGCCGGACAGCAAGATGAGAACTCCCGATCCCAACGTCCCCCGCCTGAGCTTCTCTGTTCCCAAGTGAGAGAGGCCGAAGAATGTTCGCATGCTAATTTTTTCGTGACGCAATTCGAAGACTGACAGGAGTTTGTGACGCATGTACAGTACGTCGACCGAAAAAGTTCTTGAAATCACTACATTCCATCGTAGAACTATCCCGTACGGCTCAAGTCTGGGCTTGCGTTCGAGCGGAGTGGCGAGTGGATCCCCTCCGATAGACATCGGCCACTCGCTGTGGCCTTCAGGGAGGATGAATCATGTTGGTGCTGACTCGTAAGCTGGGTGAATCGCTGGTGATTGATGGTGAAATCACCATCAAGGTTTCGCAGATTCACGGCAACCGGGTGAAATTGTGCGTGGATGCGCCTCGCTCCCACCGAGTGGCCCGGGCCGAGATCCGAGCGGAAGAGCAGCCCGTTCTGGCCGCTCGTCCTCCGCGAAGTGAACCCTCGGTCAAACCGGCTCCGGCGAATGCAAAGTAACGGGGCAGGGCATCCCCGAGAGTTATCCGCGAATCTCAGGTATAAAAAAACTCCCCGGACATGTCCGGGGAGTCGGTGATCGGTATCCCGTTCGGGAGCGTAGGCTCCTGACAGGGAACTAGATCATTTCTTTGAGCTTCTTGAGAGCACGGACCTTGACCACCTTGCGAGCGGGCTTGGCCTTGATGGTGATCTTTTCACCAGTCCGAGGATTGATCCCTTCCTTGGCCGGAGTTGCCTTCTTGGTCTGAACCTGGATCTTGATCAGGCCGGGCAGGGCGAACACGCCTGGGCCCTTCTTGCCCAAGCTGGTCCCGATCAGCCCTTCGAGACCATCCAGAACCGCGACGATGTCCTTCTTGCCGAGGCCGGTGGACTCAGCCAACGTGCTGACCACTTCGGACTTCGACATGGGTTTCGGCTTGTCAGATGCTGCTTTGGCCATAATTGCTCCTTTGTGATGGCGCTCTCTCGCACTGCACGAGCAGTACACTACATGCAGTAAAACGCTAGTAAATCCACTTGTCAATCGGCAGATGGATCAAAAACCCTGAAAAAACACTCGGAATTCAAAAGTTTCTGTCGAAACGGTGGTTTTTGGCTAGGTTTTTCACTGATCGGCCAGCGATGGTCCCGAAAACCGATGACATTGGCTAGGGTTTTTCCACGAGATCCCGTCCGCGCAACTCCCGATGAAACTTCCATCCCGGAATCAGAAAGGTCAGGGCACTGATGACCCCAAAGATTGCCAGTCCGACCGAGGGATAGAGGGCCATCGGCACCGCACAGAGAAACATCACGGCCGCCTGGACATAAAACTCACCCGAAAGCACACCAGCCTTTCCAATGAATACACTGGCAGCAAATAAGGCCAGGACGGGAGACAGGCTCAGCACGGGCAACCCCAGCAACCGTTCGATCAGAAACAGCATCGACGATGACGCCATACTGGCGGCCCACAGATGAGCAATTTGTCTCTCGACGAATGTCACCGGTCCCGCCCGATGCCGCAACCCCCAGAACGCCAGGCCCCAGGTTCCCAGCCCGACGGTCCATAAGGCCACATACGGCATCCGCGATCGAATATCGATCCACTGCATATAATTGGTCGTCAGACACAGAACCAGCAACACCAGCGAATGCCACATCCAGAGCAGGCCCCATTGCCGGAGGATTCCCACATGATGAGTCGGACGAAAAGCCCGACTCAGGACATCCGCCAACCGCGAGGATCGGGCCTGGACGGGTTCGTGATTCAAGTAGGCCCGCAGGTCATCGGCGAATTCGTCCGCACTTACATACCGCAGATCAGAGGGCTTCTGCAAAGCCTTCAACAGGATCATTTCCAAGTCTGGATCGATGGCCGGATTCAGCAGACGCGGCGGCGGCGGCTCATGCTCCAGGGCCATAATGACCGCATCTGCGGGTGACGCACACAGGAAGGGCGGGCGCCCCGTCACCATCGCAAACAGCACCGATCCCAAACTATAGATATCCGCCGCAGGTCCGATCTGCCGGGGATCACCCACAGCCTGCTCCGGAGCCATGTACCCCGGAGTGCCCAGGATGGCTCCCGTGCGAGTGGTCGCATGAGCCAGTTCGGAAGGCCCGGCCCCCCCATCCCGCTCATGAACAATTCTCGCCAGGCCGAAGTCCGAAACGTACGGATGGCCCGCCCGATCCAGCAGGATATTCGAAGGCTTCAAATCGCGATGCAGCACCCCCTGTCGATGCGCGTGTCCGATGGCCCGACACACGGGAATCAGTATCTCACAGGCTTCCCGCGGTACAATGGGACTCCGGGACAGCCGCTCCGCCAATGTTTCTCCCTCGACCAGTTGCATACTGAAATACGGCAGGCCCCCCTGCTCTCCCACTTCATAGAATGACACAATGTGAGGATGGTTCAGCTGGGCCGCCGAGGCCGCTTCCGTTCGAAATCGGCGAAAATCTTCCGATGTGGAAAACAGCCCGCGGACCATCATTTTGAGGGCCACATCCCGGTTCAAGCTCCGCTGCCGGGCCCGATAGACAACTCCCATTCCGCCCCGACCAATCTCAACGAGCTGTTCGTAATCCGCGAACCCCGGATGAGAATTCAGGAGGGGCAGGGGGGCACCATCCGGGAAATGCCCTTCATCCCGAGAGTCGGCGAACCAGGAGACCGTTCTGCCCAGGGCACTGGCCAACTGGGCGGTGCCGTACAACTCTCGCAGTTCATCCACCAGATCGGGATTCCGAGTTGCAATTTCATTCCAGTCGATCGGAGCCCCGGGATGGACGAGCAGATCTTCGAGCTGATGATGCAATCGGGTGTCCCGTGAATCATTCGACATTTCCGCCCCCAATCTCACCGCGTGGGGCAGGGGCCCCCACCACATCCTGGCATGGGAGTTGTAATCGGACCACCCGTCCCCCGCGAGCCGGAGTGAGTTTACGCAGAACATCCGTTGTATTTACGCATCGTGAAGTTTCCTTTTGACGACCGGTGGACTGTGACCTAGGTTAGTAGCGTGGAGGGCCATCCACCTCAGTCAGAAGTCACAGTGCAGTCGGCACTCCCCACGAGAAGTCAACATGAGTCGCGTCAAACGCCAATCCGAACATCACCTCATCAGCGCCTCAACAATCCTGATCCTGAGTGGATTTCTGATCGGCCTGACGGTGGGTAAGGCGGTCGCGGAAGACATCTCGCCATACATTCTGTCCTGCGGGCTGGCGGGCTTTCTCGCCTTTATCGTGCTCGATCACATTGGAGCACAACGCGACGAACAGGAAGACCAGGAAGAGCAGGGCCAGGTCCACAGCCGACTGGACCGCCATGTCATGTCACTTAGCGGCATCGGATTTGTTCTGCCTCCTGCGGACGATGATGACGAACCCATCGCAGCCACCGTCAAGTCGGCATCCACAGCTGATCTGAAAATCCTCGACGATCTGTACGACGAACTGAGCAAGAGCGGAGTCGATGACCTGCCACTGGAATCCGCGACCACCGCTTCCACCACAGCGAAAGAAAGCTCCGCCAGCCCGGCTTGACCGGAGTCGGCTTTACGACCGACACTGCGGATGATCTCATACAAACGCTGGCGACATCGCCAGCGTTTGTTTTTGGGTCAGTGACTCACACGGAGAGTGGCCATGCGGGGATGGATTCCAAGGATGTGCTGTTGTGTCTGGCTTCTGGTCGGATGCGGAACCGTTCTACCGGCGGAAGAGCGATCACCGATCGTAGCCCGGGTGAACGGTCACCCCGTCACACAACGGGAAGTCGATCTGGAGTTGCTCACCTCCATTGGATCTCGCCCGCCAACCCCTTCCGATCAAACCGCCGCGCGGGAGCGAGTGATCGATCGCCGACTGGTCAACGAGACCCTGGGGACATCCACAACCAATGTCCTGGCCGAAGATGTCGAGAATCTACTGCAAGCCACCCGGACGGCCGTGGAGAGTGGGGAAGACACACTGGACGCCGTCCTGAAACGATTGAATCTGTCAGAAGACGATCTGCGGGCGGCCTTCCGCATGCAACTGGCCTGGCAAGCTCATGTCCGCCGATCGCTCTCCGATTCCCAGCTGCGGATGTATTTTGAATCGCACCGTTCCCGTTTCGATGGAACGCAGGTCCGCATCCGACAGCTCGTCCGCACTTTGAAGCCGGATGCCGACAAATCCCAATGGACGACCGCCGAGTCCCAACTGGCGGATATCCGTAAACAACTCGTGGCCGGTGACCTGAAGTTTGAATCCGCCGCTCGCGAATTCTCCCAAAGCCCAACGGCAGCGAACGGGGGAGATGTGGGGTTTGTAAAACCGCGAGGCCAGCTTCCTTCGGCGGTGAGCGAGGCGGCGTTTCAGCTGCAGGTGGGGGAACTGAGTCCACCGATTCGCTCCACGGTAGGCGTTCACCTGATTGAGGTCACCGAGATCCGCGCTGGCGAGTTAAGCCTGGAAGACGCCCGGCCCGATCTAATGCGTGAACTGGGCAACAAACTGTGGGTATCCACCGTCCGAACGCTGCGTGCCAAAGCCAAGATTGTTGGCCCCTGACCGCCTGAGTGTCGCCCTCCGAGCACCATCGGGCGGCGGCGGCGAAAGTCGGCGTCGCCACAAGCCCGCCATTGGCACGCGGGCCGGCTCCGGGAGGAAAGCCTCATCCGCAGTGCGCGCGGGCCGTCTCAGACCCACACAGTGTTTTCCCTAGTCATTCCAGGGGTTAATTGAACATAACGGACATTATCGGACGTTGGTAGTGTGGGTTGATCCTCGCCAACCCAGGGCCTGTCCGGGTATCCGCACCGCCAACCAGCGGCTCCGTTTGCCTTCCTGGCCGGCAGTCTGATGACTGACCCGAACCACTCCATCCGGACGCCCGATGACGAACTCCGAATTCATGATCGCGAATGAACCGCACAAACCCGCCCACTGCCCCAGCGGGTTCCAACTCGAATCACTCGGCTTCCGAGGCGAGCTTCCCGGATCGACCACCCCGAACCGCACTGGACGACCATGAGTGCCGGGCATTCGCCGTTCGCAACCACTCCGATCTTGAACAACAGTGAGTCACTTCCGTGAAGGTACAACGAGTCCATCGGAAACGATCCCGCCGGGCCGCCAAACCCATTCGTCACAAGCCCACGGGGGGAGTCACTATTCAGAATTCGGGCGGTGTTATTCGGCTCGCACTCCTCGCGAAAACTGGACGCGAACGAGTTCCGGCAGATTCGCCGTACCCGAAATCTCAAATGCGACAGCGCATTAGATCACGTCAGGCAACTCATCCATCGACATCAGCGGGATGTCATCCACCGGCTGCGGCGTTGGCGGCTTGGGAGCGACGGGTACGGGAGGCTGCGGTACCGGAGTGGGAACCAACGGACGGGGAGCCACAGCCCCGGGCGGAACCATGCCGGGCATCCCCGGCATCATGCCCGGCTGTGGCATTCCGGGCATCGGGTAACCCGGCATCGCCTGTCCGGGCATCATACCGGGCATCGGCATGCCGGGCATTCCACCAGGATACATTCCGGGCATGGGCATGCCGGGAAAAACGCCGGGCGGATATCCCATGGGCATGGCCTGCGGCATCCCCATCATCGGCTGGGGCATCATCGGCTGCGGAGCGGCAGGAGCTGCAGGCCGGGCGGGGGCGATTCCAGCTTTGCCGGACTTGTCTCCTTCCACCCGCCCCTTGGCTTCGGCCCGCTTACCGTGCAAAGCGGCCTTTGTCTTGGCGGCTTCTTCGGCAGCTTTCTTACGTTCTTCGGGCGTTCGTTCCGCATCGGACCGGCTGTCCATGCGGTGGGCCATTGAGTCAATGAACCGCTCTTCGTCGGATTTCGCCTTGTTCCGCAAATAGGTCTCGGGAGCTTCCTTGAAAACCTTGAGTGTCCGCAGCGCATTGACCACATCGTGCATTGATGCAAACCGGTCTTTCGGCTTCTTGGCGATCATCTTCATGATGAACTGATCGAGTTCCGGCGTCAGATTCGGGTTGTAGCTCGACGGCTTATCGGGGGTATCGCGGACATGCGCCATCAGCAGATCATTGGGATTGCTCATGATGAACGGGGCTCGCCCCACGAGCAGTTCAAAAAACATGATCCCCAGGCTGTAGATGTCCGCCGAGAACGTGAGCGGCTGACGCTGGATCAGTTCCGGGGCGAGGTACGTACGCGTCCCCTGAATCACCACGCTCGACTTGCGAGTGAGTAACGCGGAGAGCATCCCCGTCGGCTTGGCGGCCAGCGAGAAGTCGATGATCCGCAGATCCCCGCCCTTCGTCACCAGCACGTTGTCCGGCTTGATGTCCTTGTGGACCCAGCCCTTGTCATGAATGAAGGCCAGGGCCTGCGCGCAGCCCTCCATGATTTTCTGTGCCCGAATCTGGGCGTTGGCGTGGTCATTCCGGATCATCCCCTTGAGGTTGCCCCCCCGGAAATGCTCCATGATGAAGTATGCGTGATCGCGACCAATCGCGGTCTCCATGATTCGGATGATGTTGGGGTGTTCGAGTTGCTTGGCAATATTCGCCTCATTCTTCAACTCGTTTTTCAGCTCCTTGTCCTTCATGTGCTCGGGAAGCAGGAGTTTCATCGCATACGGCTGCTGATTGGCGATATGCTTGACCTCCCAGATCTGGGAGATCCCGCCCGTTGCAATACAATTCACCAGTTGATACTGGTCAATCTGGTTTTGATTGGGATTCGGTTTTTCGTTCTCGGCCATGATGCGACCGTCCTCACAGCGTGACAGCAGAGACCCCTGCCCGGCCAACGCGAACAGACCGTTCACGCGGGACAGATTCTTCGAGTATATCGCCCCCGGCAAGGTGAACGCATCCCGAAAACCCGATGTTATGCCATCATCCTGAGTTTTCGTTACGTCCCGCGGGACCGGCCCCAAGGCACCGCCGCCCCTCCGAATCCCATGACGAATTCACGGGTTCTATTGATTTCGTCGCTGATGAATCAGCATTCCAATGGTCCCTCGCGGCGGATTGGCGGAATCCCGAATTTCTAAAAGTTGTTTCCACTGGAGGCCGCTGGACGACCGGGAGCTCCCGGCTGGGGATTCTTTCCTGTGTTTCCCGGCGCGAGGGGAGTGGCTGGTCGATTCGGGTCGCGTGGCACGATCCGGGCACCATCCACAATCAGCTCTGACGACTTCAGTACCAGTTCATCCGTGGAAGAAAACCGACCGCTCACGAACTGAAAATCAGCCCCGATCTGCCCCAGCAGTTGCACGGGAACATCGCGGACAAACCCATCGCGAATCACCTGCACCTGGCGCCCGCCCTGCTCTGCATTCCGCAGCGCTGTGGTGGGAACTTCTGCGACGGGCTGGCGAGGGATCATTCCCGAATAGACCGTCTGGCCGGAACGCCACTGACCGGTGGGGTTTTCCAGAATGATCCGCCCGGTGGCAGGTGACGGAAACAGCTCGCGCAGGGAGTCCAAGGAAGCTGTCAGAGGCAGGATCACAGCCACTTTGGCCGAAACAACGTCTCCTTCCACCTGCAATTCAATGGCATCCCCTGGCTTCGTGGATCGGCCATCCACGGGGGCCTCAACGAAGAATTGCGTGGGATCAATGACGGTCACTAGCGGTTGCCCGGCGCGAATGTACTCACCATCGATGACATGAATGGCAACCACCTGCCCTGGGAAGGGACTCCGAATGCTGGCCTGATTGGCTTCCAGCTCCGCCAGAGCCAAGTCGGCCTCAGCCACCTGGACACGCGCTTCGGCCCCGCCCTTGCCCCCCGCGGCGAGATCGGCTTTGGCAGCCTTCAAGCTCGCCGCCGCCCGCTGCACTCGAAGCTGATCAGCCCGAGAATCCAGCCGCAACACTTCCCCTTGAGCTGGAACCGCCTGCCCCAATTGGGTGAGGACTCCGATCACCACTCCATCCACGGTCGCGGCCAGCGTGACCTGCCGAGTGGGTGCTAGATGCAGGTTGACTTGGTACTTCAATGGATCTCGAAACAGAACCGGCGTGCGGTCGATCACCACCGGACGTCCGGCAACCAATGCGGGAGACTCCGGTTTCGCCTCGTCACCGGCCCCCCTCTGAGCCCATGCGGGACTCGTCAAAAAACAGGTCGCGACCCACCCACCCACGTACAACACAGCTCGCCATACCATGGTACGACTCCTGATTTCACGCGGCCCCGCCTACCGAAGACGGAAACACCCGATGTCCGGCGGAAGATGTTGCACCGCCCTGCTCCATCAGGCGCGAGCTTACGCCGGAATAATCGGCAGGTCAAATGCACAACGGGCGACCCGTGATGGTCGCCCGCAGGGCCACTCGAAATCGTCTGACACCCACTAGAACCGCCAGTCCATGCCGACGTTGAATCCGTGAATCACGAACGTATGGCGGGCCGTGTCCATGGTAATGGCGGGAGGGTCAGTTGGCTGCCGGGTCGAATCCCACACAATCTGCCGATCTGCCAAGGAAATCCCATTCATCGCCATGAAGTCATACCCCATGGTCACACTGAAATTCGGACGCAGATGAATCCGGGCAAAGGCGCCCAGATCAACCGTAGGGGTGAACCGCGTCGTCTCGTCTTGAGTCAGAAACGGCAACTCCGTGTCGGTGTAGATCTGTGCCGTCGACACCTCACTGTGATTGCGATTGATACCGAACAGGAACTTCGGCTCCACACCGAGGGTCAGCCACTTCCCCTTCGCTTCCATCCGCAGTCCCAGCTGGGGCCCGAAAATGTTGTTATTGGTAATGGAGTCGATCTGGTGGAATGTGGCGGTCTGTTGATCGGCCCCTTCAATCTCAAACTCATTCCGGAAGTTCATGTAGCCAAAGCCCACGATCGGGGAGACTTCCATGGCGACATTCGGTGTGATCGGCGGAAAGACGAAATTGGCCTCGGTCCCGTAAAGAGCCGTTGTGAGGGTCGAACGCATGCCCCCATCGAAGTTGATAAAGTCCTGAAGTTGACCGGTCGTCGTGGTAATCGGATTCAAGGGAATGACAGGAATCACCGGCCCCGGAAAAAGCAGTGTGATATCCGAATTGAACAGCACTTCATGATCGACGCGGTTCTGTTTCTCCGCGAACCCCCAGAAACTGCCTTCGAACGTGAATTGTTCTGTCGGCAATCCAAAGGAGAGGCGCAGACCGTTGTTGTTCTCGTAGTTGGTTCGTTCCAGGCTGGTCGTCCGCGCCAGAATCCCCGGTCGAGCAGCACCGCCACGATCTGTGGCTTGAAATAGAGGAACCGTGGCAGCGGTCACGGGCTCGGCACCGATCGGTCGACTACCGGGCTCTGTCAGCCGGTAATTCAGGTACTCCACCCGCAGCCAGCTTTCCGAGAACACGTTACCGATCGCCACATCCAGCGGCGTCTCGTCGTAGAACGGAGCGGGCCGAGAGGGGACCAGCTGGGCATTCAGCATCTGACGCTGATATAGCTCCTGGCCGGGAACCGGTCCGGGCATACCGCGAAACCCGGCGGGGGCTGTCCCCTGCCCTTGTGCAAACAAGGCGGGTACCCACGCGAGCCAGGCAATCATGAGGAGGGCGAGCCGCCGAGGCATCGTGGCCATTCCTTCCAGAGGAACTCCGGTAATCTCTGCTCAGCCATGCTGAACAGCCCCCGCACGATTGCACGGGACAACACCGTTATCCCTGTATCGGTCAGAGAAGGAGTTCGACTTGGGTAGAAAAGTCCGGTCAGTTAAAATTTAACGGTTATGATGAATTCGAGGGCCGCTTGCCCGCCGATCAGTGGGACGTCTTTCACTATATATGTAATATGTATATGGAGTGTCGAGCTGGCAGCGGCCTCACCGTTCAGCAATTCAGGTTGCGACAATCCGCATCCAGTCACACACACAGTGAAAACTAAACGCGAGCGAGTTCCGGCAGCTCCGTAGTCGCCAAGTCGCAAACATGGAGTCGCACGCCCTGACAAAACTCGATGATGTAATTGATTTCTTCCCATTCTTACAACAGCGTTCATCGCAGATCAATCCAGCGCCATTCATAAGAGACACCCCGCCCCCCTACCCGACTTGGTTTTGGCACTTCGCAGCCCCCCTGAATGGCCAGATTTGCCCCTCCATTGGCATTTCACCGGCAGATGTTGCCGCAACCGAGCGACATCCGGCACTCCCTGCTGATGTCCGTTCGACTACGCATTTCTACAAGCAGGTTTGACCCCGATTCCCAAAAAAGTGTTCACTCCCTATTGCCACATTGCTTCAATCGCCGGTGGACAATAAAACCACAAGACAAAACACTAATAACACGACAATAACCAGTGAAACACCAACAATCTGGCACGGCATATGCCTTACCTCTTTCCGACGGCAACGACAGGTCAACACACACTCGCCAATGGATCGCGAACGACCTGCCGGGGTGCCTGGAATAACCCAAAACTCTGAAAATTGGAGAACTGCCATGCTCGTCCTGACCCGCAAAAAAAGCGAAATGATTCGAATCGGTGACAACATCGTCATCAAGGTGATCTCCACCGGAAACGGAAAGGTGAAGATCGGCATCGAAGCCCCGAATGACGTTCGCGTCGTCCGCGCTGAACTCTGTGAACAGCCGCAAACTCGGGTGATCCCTACCCAATCGTTACGCGATCGGGTTCTTGCTCGTCGCTCGGTCATCGCCGCGAAATAGGTTGCAGATTTTTCAATTCGAGAACTATACGATGGTTCTCGATCTTCCAAATGCCGCTTCAGGCGGCTCGGTCGAAAAGGACTTTCCCATGTTCGCTCAGTCAATCACTCGCAAGCTGCTCGCTCCGCTGTTCGCCATGGTCAGCCTGGTGCTCGTCCTCGGCGTGACCCTCTCCTTGGCTCAGGAAACCCGGCTCGTCCTTCCGACGACCGACTCCCCCCAGATCAACACCCAGACCCCGCCCACGGCCCCTGCCCTGCTGATCGCCACAGATATTGAACTCCGTGACGAAAACTTTCCGGTGAAAGCCCCTCCGGAATTAATCCAGACAGCCATTCGGCCCAGTGCCGTAAAGCCAGTGAATAACCCCAGCGGTTACACCCCGGCTCCGACCTACACGATTCCCGCGTATCACACCCCGAATGCGACTCCCGCTCCCATTGGCAACGGGATGTATGAAACCGATCCCGAAAAACTCCAACTGCGAATCACCGCACGGTACCAGGATCCGAAGATGCTCGCGTTCCTGAACTCGACCAGCATGCGACAGATGTCGTCGCTCTTCTCGGAAGCTTCGCGGAGGATCGATACCCGGCACGTGAACCCCCTGTCCTATGAGAAGCGGACCGATGCGGCTCTGGAAGGTCTCCTGCGGGCTCTCAACAATCCGGAATTCCTGAAGGTCGCCGGAGCCCAGGGAACCGACGCGAACCTGCAACAGGCCATCTCGAACATCAGCCAGATGATCGGAGCCAACCCGGCCCGATCGGCGGAAGACGCCCTGGGCACCATGCAGTGGGCCGCTGACACGCTGAACCGGAATCTCGGCCTGCGTCAGGAAGTGGTGGCCCTCGAATTCATGAACGCCACCCTCGATTCACTCGACAGATTCTCAGCTTTCGTCCCCAACAAGGCGAGTGCTTCAATGGAACCTTCGGCTTCCACCAACGATCAGACCGCTGGCTTGGAAGAACGGATCGTGGGAGTCGGAATCGAGATGAAACAGCACGACCAGGGGGCCTTGATCATGGGCACGATCGAAGGCGGTTCCGCCGCAGCCACCGGCCTGAAGAAGGGCGACATCCTCACCGCCATCAACCATCAGAACCTGACCGGAATGGGCCTGGGACAAGTCGCCGAATTGATCTCGGGCTCAGAAGGCACCACCGTCCACATCGTGATCAACCGGGCCGGTAAGAAGTACGAAGCCACCCTGCTCCGCCAGAAAGTCTATGTCAGCAGTGTGGCAAACTCCCAGATGGTGAACGACACGGTCGGATACATCCGAGTCAAGCAGTTCTCGGATTCGTCAACCGAAGACCTCGAAAAGGCCATGCTCAAACTCTACAACAACAGCCAGATGGACACGCTGGTCCTCGACATGCGAGGAAACCCCGGTGGACTGCTGACCGAGGCCATCCAGTTGTCCGACCTGTTCCTGCCCTCGGGCGTCATCGTCTCCACTAAGGGACGGACAGCTGCCGACAACTCGACGGAATCGGCCAAGCGAACCAAAACCTGGAGCTTGCCCCTGATCGTCCTGATCGACGAGAACAGCGCCAGTGCCAGCGAGATATTCGCTGCGGCGATCCAGGAAAATGGTCGTGGGGTGATCGTCGGTCGGCACTCCTACGGCAAGGGAACCGTGCAGACGCACTTCCCTCTGAACACGGCGTCGGCTGTGCTGAAACTGACCACGGCCAAGTTCTACGCCCCCAGTGGCCGGGAAATGGCTGGCGTCGGAGTGACCCCGGACTACGCCGTCACCGATGTGAATGATGAAACGGCCACCACGCTGGCTGACGACAACGATGTGCGAACCGCCGTGCAGATCGCCCAGACCGGCCTGCCGAATCAGTTGGCCCAGGCCGCTGGTCAGGGAAAGCGGTTGAGCGTCCCAATGGCGACCTCACCGCGTGTCTTCGAAGAACTCCCCGCTCCGGCTACGGAACGGTAAGGGAGGCGATCGAAGATCGTCTCCCCGCAAGACAGCCTTTCCAGGCCGCCTCAGCCGGGAACAGTCGATCTCAAACGGCCAGGCCAGGAAAGGCCGTCCTACCGGGTTCTTTCACTCCGGCTGCTTGCATCCAGTTCAAGCGACAGTGACCGACTTCCGCAGAACGCCCTGCCCTGATTGACAACCTGGAAGCCCACAACGCCACCGGCCCTCCTCCGGTGGCGTTTGTGTTTTTGGCGTAGCCTCCCGCCCTGTTGGCAAACGATCAGGTCAACCGGATGTCTGCGGGACTTAGAAACAAGAGGTCTACCGAAGCTGGAGATTGATTAACTGTCCGAATGTCTCTGACCCGATCGTTCCTCTCTCCAATCCTCGAAACAAGTTGTCGGGTTCATCTCCGCTGGCTGGAATAGTGCAAACACGTACACTCAATGAATACAATTCGCATATACACTTCCTGGCAAGGGTATTCCGATGCTGCGATCTCTGTTCCGCGACATGAATGCCTTCTTGGAATCGGCAGAGCAGCATCCCCCCCCCGCCAAGCCCCTGCAAACTGCCGTCTGAGAACCGTACCGACTTCTTGGGCGGTCTACTTAGAGCCTGTTATGCACTTTGAAAGATCATTTTTCTGAGCATCAGTCCGAGGAAGGCGAGCCAGTGCCAGCCGGCGAGGGTGGTGGTCAGTCGTTCG
>QWPB01000068.1 GCA_003671275.1 Planctomycetota bacterium
CACCGCTCACCGCGACTCACGGGGGGAGGAGATATTGGATCGGTCATGGCGTCTCCGGCCAGGCATGTTTGGGATAGCGGCGGGCCAGTTCTTTACGCACCATGGCGTAGGTCGTCGCCCAGAAGCTGGCCAGGTCGTCGGTGACCTGCTGCGGCCGCATGTTGGGGGCCAGCAAGTGCATCAGCACCCGCACACGTCCGCCCGCAATTCGCGGCGTCTCACGCAAGCCGAACGCATCCTGAATCCGCACGGCCAGTACGGGCGGGCGGCCCGCTTCATAGGTCAGGCGGATCGACTTGCCACCGGGCATCGTCAGTCGATCGGGGGCCTCGCGTTCGATCCGTTGCAGTTGTACGTAGTCAAACCGCCCCCGCAGTTCATCAAGCCAGGGGGCCTGTTTCAATTGGGCGAATGACCGGCATCGATCGCAAAGCGACCGCAACACCTGCCGCAGAGCCTCGTCATCCAGCGGAGGCAGATCGATTTCGGGCAGCCATTCGTGCAGGCACCGGACGCGAGTCAGGAACCCCGTAACCTCGGGCTGATCGGAGGGAAAGACGCGATCCCAGGACTTCGCTGCGGCGTCGAATAGTACCTCAGCAGGGCGCTCATCCTCGGGCAAGGCACACGGCGTTTCGGCTAGCACCAGATCATCCCAGGCAGTCCGCCGCCGGGCAACGACCTGCTGCTGAGTGGGATGAAAGAACACTTCATCCCCGGTACGCAGTCGCTCGCGCGGCAGCCAGTCCTTTTCGATGACAGTTGCCATGCGCACCAGCGCATCAGTCGAACCGCCGTCCACATCCAGACACAAAAACAATTCCCCGCTCGACACCGCCGACTGCGGAGCCAGCTTAACGCCCTTGCCCCCCACCATGATCCCTTTGTCACTGGCGCTGTCTCGTCGTTTAGCGAGCCGGTCTGGAAACCCGGCCAACAACGCCAGCGAAGCCGACTCTTCGCGATCAATCACGATCGCCGAGGAACGTCCTAACTCGGCATGGAGGGCATCATCCAACTGCTCAGCGGTGCGGCGGATGAAGTCGGCCGCGCCGCTGTTGATCGAGCCCAACGGAAAGTCCCGCCGCCCCGTTTGGAAGTAGTCCCGTAGCGCCTGCACCCGATCGAGGACATCAGAGCGTGATTTGTGAATCGATGCGGTGGGGATCGGTCCTCGTCCGCTGCCCGCCCCCGAGGGATGAAAGAACGGGTTCCGCTCGGAGAGCAGCGCTGCCATCGCCACCGCATCTTCCACCGCCCCCAGGGCATGTCCTTCGACAAGCAAGCGGCCCAATCGCGGCTGCACGGGCAGGCTCGACATCGCCCGTCCGATGGGCGTGACTCGCGACTGTTCGTCCAGCGCTCCCAACTTGCGCAGCAAATGCAGAGCCTGGGTCAAGGCGGCCTCGCGGGGCGGCTCAAACCAGGGAAAGGCCGCCACATCCGTCTCGCCCCAGCAGAGCAGTTCCAACACCGGCCCGGCAAGATCGACGCGTCGAATCTCAGGGTCGTCGACCTCGGGGCGTGCGCGGTGGGACGATTCGTCCCACATTCGCAGACAGACCCCCGGCTGCGTTCGCCCGGCTCGCCCCGCCCGCTGATCGGCCGACGCTCGGGAGATTGGCGATAGTTCCAGTTGATCGAGGCCGACCTGGGGATCGAACCGCATGACCTTGGCCCAGCCGGTATCGACCACCCCGGTGATTCCCTCGATCGTGACCGAGGTCTCGGCGACGTTGGTCGCCAGTACGACCTTGCGTTGTGAACCGGGCAGGAGGACGCGGTCCTGGTCCTCAGCGGGCATGTCGCCGTAGAGCGTCATCACGGCCAGCCCCTGCCGGTGGGCGAGCGGCTCCAGCAGTCGTTCCGTACGTCGAATCTCGGGCACTCCCGGCAGGAACACCAGCAGATCGCCCGGCGTCCGGGGCAGCAGTTGTTCAATGCCCGTGACGGCCAGTTCCTGAATCGGCGGACGATCCCGGATGCGTGCATATTGAATGTCCACGGGAAAGGTCCGTCCCTGGCTTTCGACAATCGGACAGTTCCCGAGAAAGGCCGCGATCGGTTCGACCTGCAAGGTGGCAGACATCACAACGATCTGCAGATCCGGTCGAACTGTCTGTTGAACACGTCGCGTCATGGCGAGCGCCAGATCGGTGTTCAGATTCCGCTCATGAAACTCGTCAAACAGAACAATCCCGATCCCGTCAAGAAACGGGTCAGCCTGCAACCTTCGAAGGAATACCCCGTCCGTGACAACCGCGATGCGCGTGGCGGACGAGGTCTGATCATCGAACCGCACGCGATAGCCGACTTCATCGCCAACCCGCCCGCCGCGTTCGTGAGCGATGCGGCGGGCGGCGGTCCGAGTGGCCAGTCGCCGCGGCTCCAGCATGACCAGTTCCTGATCCCCGACCAGCCCGGCATCGCGCAGCGCGGGCGGCACGCGGGTCGTCTTGCCCGCACCGGTGGGGGCCTTGAGAACGACACACGGACTCGATCGCAGGGCCTCCACCAACTGCGGCAAGACATCATCAATCGGAAGCGGTTTCATGGTCGGAACGGTATGCCAGTGGCTTTCCAAAAGGAAGTGATTCTCCGCAGCCCATCCCGGTTGTCCCACCGGAGTGCCGCGATTTCCGCCGATTCGCCTCGCGTCTCATCCCCACCCAGAAGTTCACCCACCACCGGGACCGATCAGATCAGAGAAAGTCCCCGGTCCAAGGCCGCCTCATGCCTCCTCGTAAGCGCCCCGTTGAGTCGAACCCGCAAAGTTCGCCCACTCATCCCCGGGCCTATTTTGCGACTTTTCAGCAATATCTGGCAGCTGAATGCGGCATGTCCGACAACACCATTGCCGCCTACCGGAATGATCTGGGGCAGTTCCTCACGTGGCTGGAATCGTGCAAAGTCATCTCCCTGCAGCAGGTGGACCTCCAACTGCTCAGCGGTTACCTCCAGTTCCTGCACGAACAGGGGCTGGCGGCGTCCAGCGTGGCCCGCAAGCTGGTCTCACTAAAGATGTTCTTCCGGTATCTGGTCCTGGAACAGGCTGTCACCGAAAGCACGATTGATCTACTAACTTCGCCCAAGCTCTGGCAATACCTGCCCACGGTACTCAGCCCTGAAATGGTCGAGCGGTTGCTGGCGGCCCCAAGCCGTGAAGACCGTTACCCGCTCCGCGACCGAGCCTTGCTCACAGTGATGTACGCCACAGGCTGTCGAGCTTCCGAGGTCGCCAATCTGAAGCTGTCCGACATCCGTCTGGGCGAGCGGTACTGCCGTTGCCTCGGTAAGGGAAATAAGGAACGCATTGTCTCACTGAATCCGGTCGCCGTTGCGGCTCTTGAGGCCTACCTCCAGCATGAGCGTCCCCGAATGGTTTCCAGCCTCGAGCAAGAGGCCCTTTACCTTACACGATCCGGCAAGACCTTAACTCGCATTAACGTCTGGCATCTGGTCAAACGGTATGCCACCCGAATTGGCTGTCGTCAGAAGATCAGCCCGCACACGCTCCGTCACAGCTTCGCCACCCATATGCTGGCAGGTGGGGCCGAGATACGAGCCCTTCAAGAGATGCTCGGCCACGCCAGTATCCGCACCACGCAGATCTACACCCAAGTCGAGCATAGCCGCCTGAAGGCGATTCACTCACGTTGCCATCCTCGAGGTTAGCCGTCGCGAACCTCCTCGTGACGCAATTACCACAATCCGAACCAGCCACTCTTTTCTTTGGCAGGAGCGGTTCGTCGTCCCACGGGGGGGGCCGAAGTCATCGGCCCATTCCCCGAGGTCACCACCTGCCGCTCAGGCAGCAGTACACAACTCAAGTCTCCTTGAACGCCCCCCGTCGTATCGATCAGGATCTTCCGCTGATGGAATTGCACCTGCGGCACGGGGACGTGACCAGACACAATGGTCTTGGGACAGTCGGCAGGCGTCTCGGCAAACGGCAACGACTTGGAACAGAGCCACGTCGGACGGTTCAGCGTGAAATCACGTTTGGTCAGAATCGACCGCTGCACCTCATAAGGTGAGTGCGGGTCCAATCCCGAATGGACAAAGAAGTAGTCCGGATGTTCGACGCACCACGGCAGATCAGCCAGACATTGAACATGATCGGCGGGAAGGGCTCGCCGTAAGGCATCCAGCTGACCAAACTCAACCCCATAGCTCGCAAACGTCTGCTGTGAGCCGTAATGATCGAGCCAGCGCATCGGCCAGTCGGAATAGTCCGGAACATCCACGACCCGCAAGGCGGCCGACATCGCCAATTCGTGATTGCCGGAAATGGCCGTCACCCGACCATGGCTTTTCTTCAGCTGAACCACGCGTTCGATGGCTCCGCGTGGATCGGGGCCACGATCCACCAGATCACCAATGAACACCACCCACCGTCGATGGGCATCGGGCAGCGCAGCCAGCTTCCGCAAGAGAACATCCAGCTTGTCCACCTGGCCATGCACATCACCAATCACTGCCACCGGTCCGTCGATCCGCTTCTCAAACATCCTTGCCCCCTGACTCTTCCTCATTTCCAGAGAACCGGATCATAGAAACCGACCGCCTCGCGGGACAAGACGGGTCTGCATTCGCCGCGGCAAGTGTGTGCGGCTTCTTCCATTTTTCTCTCACACTTTGGCAGAGAATTGCGTAACCTGATGGAGAGTGGGGGCGGACCTGGTTCAATTGCGGAAAGTTTTGGAATGTTCTCAGGGTTCCCGACGCGGCGTGACTGGTTGCGAATGGCTTCACTGGGGGCGGCCTCGATTGGCGTTTCCAGCTTATCGATGAGCCGCTGGCTGCCCACATTAGCGGCAGAGACGGCGGCGGCTCCCGCTCGAAAAAAATCATGCATTTTGTTGTGGATGCCGGGCGGCCCATCGCAAATCGATACGTTCGACCCGAAGCCCGGCCATAAGAATGGAGGGGAGTTCAAACCGATCGACAGTTCCGTACCGGGAATTCAGATTTCGGAACATCTCCCACAACTTGCCCGACAGATGGAACATCTGGCGATCATTCGCTCGATGCAGACCAAGGAAGGCGACCACGGGCGAGCCACTTATCACCTCCGCACGGGCTACCTGCCGCAAGGGCCGGTGCGATATCCGACGCTGGGATCGCTTGTCAGCCACGAACTGGGCAGTGAAACCAATGAACTGCCGAACTTTGTCAGCATTATGCCGAACCGTCTGCTCAGCCCGGGGGCATACGGAGCGGGGTTCCTGGGGCCGAGGTATGCCCCGCTGATTGTCGGCGCTGAACCGCCGCGCCGCGCCCGACCGATGAACGGACAGTCCGCAGAGGACATGCCGTACGGCCCACCGCTGGAAGTCCGAAACATCCGCCCCACCACGGAGATCAGCCTGCCGCAAAGTGAGTCGCGACTGGATCTGCTGGCCTCGATGGAGAAAGAGTTCCAAGCCCAGCGTCCCGGACTCTCGGCGGATAGTCACCAGTCAGCCTATCATCAGGCCGTTCGCATGATGCGATCGGAGGCGGTCGGGGCCTTCAACCTGGATGAAGAACCCGCTGAATTGCGAGCCGCCTACGGAAAGAACCGCTTCGGGCAGGCTTGCCTGCTGGCACGCCGACTGGTTGAACGGGGGGTTCCGTTTATCGAAGTCGCTCTCAGTGATGCGATGGGCGGAATGGGTATTGGCTGGGACACGCATGCCCAGAACTTTGAGGGCGTCAAGGCCCTGTCCGGCGTTCTCGATCCCGCCTGGGGAACGTTAATGCACGACCTTCAGGAACGCGGATTACTCGATTCGACGCTGGTGGTCTGGATGGGCGAGTTTGGCCGGACCGCCGCGATCAATGAACAGGGGGGACGCGATCACTATCCCACCGCATGGACCACGGTCCTGGGAGGCGGCGGCATCCGGGGCGGTCAGGTTTATGGCCGCACTGACGACGGGGGCGAGAAAGTTGTCGACAAGCCTGTTGCCGTTCCGGATCTGCTGGCAACCATCGTCAGCGCATTGGGGATCAATCCCGCCCAGGAGAACATGTCGAATGTCGGTCGTCCCATCCCGCTGACCGATCGCCTCGGTAAACCGCTGGCCGAGATACTGGTCAATCCTCCGGCTGGGTGAGTGATCTACGAATCGGCACCAGCCAGAAGGTCAACATCACCAACGCACCGAACAAGGTATAGATCACGGTAAATGCCCAAAGCGGAAGATCCATAAACAGCAGATCGTGAACTCCATTGGCCAGAAAACTGCCTGCATAGGAAGACTGGCCGGAACGGACGCGGAGGCTCTGTTCCAGTGTGGTGAGCGGACATGTGATCCCCCACCATGCCTCGAAGACCACAATCAGAATCATCGTGAGATGCACTCCCCGGAATCCGGGGTGACGAATCCACTGCCAGCCACGCAGGTAACCGATCAGCACGGCAAACAACCCCAGCACCACAAACGCAACATAGGCGAAGTGGAGAAAAACGGTCACATCGGCAGCCAAGCGATAGAGTGTCTGCATGCATTCAAGAGCTGCTGCCAATCCCGTTTATTCCCGACTGGGGGTGATATTTTGAGATCGATGTCGACAACAGGGACCGAATCGGATTCCAGACACACGCCCCTCACTGTGAGCTGTGATTCATGGAATGGAGTGACGCCTTATACACGACGATTTTGCGTTGCCGGAGCAATGCCAGTATCAGCCTTCCGCCGGCACTACAAAAATCTCTGAACCCTCGGCACCGGTGCGAGAGACTCTGTGGTTAATCCTGCGTCGTCGATTTCGAAGATTGAGGACATACCGTCACAGGAAACCGTCTTCGATTTCTTGGGCAGGCGATCTACAATCGGCCCAGCCGCTGATGAGCGGTGGTATTCCGTGAAAGGACTCCTGATGGCCCTCCCCCGTGTCGCGCAGTTGCTTCTTGAAGGTCAGCCCGGAACGACATTGACTGTCGCCGGATGGGTTCGGACTCGACGAGACAACCCCGCCTTTTCGTTCATTGAGCTGAACGATGGCTCGTGCCTGTCGAACTTGCAGATCGTCGTGGATGCCTCGGTACCGGGGTATGCGGAGACGATCAAGCTGGCAACAACCGGGGCCAGTGTTCGCATCGAGGGCGAACTGAAAGCCTGCCCGGCGGGGGCCAAGCAGCGGGTCGAGCTGCATGCCAAGTCGCTGGAAGTGCTGGGCGTGGCCGATGCGAAGACCTACCCCTTGCAGAAGAAGGGGCACAGCTGGGAATTTCTGCGCGGGATTGCCCACTTGCGACCCCGAACGAATACGTTCGGGGCGATGGCCCGCGTGCGGAACACGGTGAGTTACTCGATCCACCGGTTCTTTCAGGAGCGGGGATTCGTCTATGTCCACACGCCGATCATCACCACCAGCGACTGCGAAGGCGCGGGGGAGATGTTCCAGGTGACCACACTGGACCTGGAGCGGCTGGCGAAGTCGACCCCAGCGTCGAATGCCGCACCGCTCGTCGATTACACCCAGGACTTCTTCGGCAAGAAAGCCCATCTGACCGTCAGTGGCCAACTCGAAGGCGAAACCTACGCGACCGCTGTCGGGCCGATCTACACCTTCGGTCCGACGTTCCGGGCGGAGAACTCCAACACGACGCGGCATCTGGCCGAGTTCTGGATGATCGAACCGGAGATGCCGTTCTACGAACTCGATGACAACATGCAGTTGGCCGAAGAGTTCATCAAGACGATCGTCCGTGATGTGCTGCGTGAGCGGGCCGAGGACATGGCGTTCTTCAATGACCGGATCGACAAGACGATCCTGGCCACCTTGCAGAACATCCTCGACCACGACTTCAAACGGGTCAGCTACACCGAGGCGGTGGATATCCTGACGACGTGTGGGCAGAAGTTCGAGTACCCCGTCGAGTGGGGAATCAACCTGCAGGCCGAGCACGAACGCTACCTGACCGAGAAACACTTCCAGCAACCGATCATCGTCTACAACTACCCCCGCACGCTGAAGCCGTTCTACATGAAGTGCAACGATGACGGAAAAACCGTGCGGGCGATGGATGTCCTCGTCCCCGGCGTCGGCGAGATCATCGGTGGCAGCCAGCGTGAAGATGAGCTCGACACACTGTTATCGCGAATGCAGGAGTGCCACCTGAACCCGGATGATTACTGGTGGTACGTCGACCTGCGGCGGTATGGCTCAGTGCCGCACGCGGGGTTTGGTCTAGGACTGGAGCGAATGATCCTGCTGCTGACCGGGATGCAGAACATTCGTGATGTGATCCCGTACCCACGGTTCCCGGGGAGCGCGGAGTTTTAGAGCGAATTTGGTTTTTGTGTTCCGAAAAGACCGACAGGAATGTCCGTCCCACGGTTGTCGTGGCACAGACATTCCGGGCTGGGCTTGCGGAAAACCGTTTCCGAATCCTCTTGAGCCGGAGTCAGCAACTCGCCGATTCCCTGAGAGTGAAGCGGTGGAGAACCCTGCGGCGCGGTCCCCATGGTAACTAGATCGGTGAGCGGTTCCGGAGTGGTGTCCACAACACGAAAGAGTCATTCGACTATTGCAGGATCAGTTCAATCAGCTCTCGCAGCTCTTTGTCACTGGCTTTGCCACGTCCGGTTTGTCGACCGGTCAGCCCGTTGAGATTATCCGGGGCGGCAGTGTCGACGGCGTTTAGCAGTGACAGGACTCGCTTGAGTAGAACCTGCTCTTCGCGAAGGTGGCCTTGCGAGTGTTCGACGGAGGCTTGTCGCAGCAGCTTCTGGTACTGCTCCTGCCCCTGCGAGTCTTTGCCGTAGAAGATGACCAGTTGAGACCGGGCCACGGCGGCGTCAGAACGAGTCCGCGCCGGTCTCGCCTCAAAGTCGACCAGCAGCAATCCAGCGGAGGACAGAAAGCTGGCAGCAAGCACGGTAAAGAGCAGGACGGGGTTCGATTCTCGAGGGGGCCGCTGGGCCGTGGGCTTAGCTGAGGAACTGGCCAGGGCTAATTCGGGGAACTTACCGTCCTGTCCCAATGTGACCGGCTCAGCGACCTTGGATTGAGGGATCAGTCGGGCCACCTGTCGTTTGGATTCTTTACGGGGGGGGCGTCTTGCAACTGGTGGGGCCGGGGTCCGCGAGGCGGCTGGAGTCCCTTCCATGGCGGTAACCGGTTCGCTGACCAGCGATTCTCTGGATAGAGAGTTGGATTCACCGTCCGCTTCGCACAGCCGGACTTCCGTCACGCCCCCCAGATAGACCCGAGAGTGCAGTTGCAGTGGCACCCACTGCTGGGGCGGGACGATCGCCCCATTGATGGTCACGGTCGAAGCCAGATCGGTATAAAGCTCAAACTGCTGCCCCTGTCGGGCGATGGTCGCCTGAAATTCGGCGATTGCCGTATCGGACAGCGGGATCGTGTTGTCATCGCTTCGACCAAAATGGGCGAGATCATCGACAAGAGAGAACCTCTTCCCGCGATCCGGACCCGACAGGATTTCGATCTCGACAGACAAACCGACACCTCTGGCTGTCATGGTTGGCCGCAAGGGAGGCACTCTCGCTGGACACTCACCGGATCAGCCCCCGTTGGCTTCCTTCGCTTTTTGCTTGGCCTCGAACTCAGCGATCCAGCGGGCCGGGTCTTCATCGAAGGCCGCTTTGCATCCGCTGCAGCAAACCCAATATGACTTACCGTTGAAGCTGACCTGTGAAGTGCCCAGACCTGCGGAGATGACGCACGTTCGGTCCTTATAGTCGCTGTCATTCAATGCGAACGAGGAGCCTTCCCGCTGCGTGCCGACGGTGTCGACACGGCTGAATCGGCTGCCCCGCTTCCTCTCGACTTCCAGCTGATAGCGGTTGTTGTCCTGCTGATTGAAGACCAGTTGGAGGGCATCGCGCGCATCCCCCACCTCGGTCAGCTGCAGCTTGAATTTCTTGTGAATGCGACGGTCTTCGCCTTCGAATTCTTCCACGGGGACGGAAAAGGTTCCTTCGAGGGTGTGATTCTGTCCGGCCTTGTCCTGGGCAGTGAACTGGTAAATCTGCCGGTCGATCAAGTAGGTCAACCGCCCGCCGGTGACGTGCTGCCCCTGTTCTGACTTCAGGACGAGGGCGGGTTGTCCCGGTTCCGAACGGAAGTCCCAGACCCAGTTGGGTTGCTCGATTCCCTTGAATTCACCGACGGGCTTGTTGGTGATCCCCCGCCAATCCCCAAGCATGACCTGCAGCCCTTGCATCGCCGCCACGACTTGCTTGCGACGTTCGCTGTTCGTAAGCCCCGCCGTGGCGTTACTTCCCTGGTCCGTACTCGTTGCGGTATTCACCTGAACCGCCGGAGCCCCCCCCCCCAGTGAAATCGTGGGAAGTGGCATGACCTCCGCAGGTGGGGCCACGGAGGATGGAGCGACGGGAGCAGGCGGAACGGCCACCGGAGCAGCTACGGGAGCCGGAGCGGTTGCCACGGGAGCGGGCAACGGGGAGTTGCCACCACACCCCCACATCGTGGTGATCAGAACGAGCGGATTCAGAAAGCGTAATACAGGGGAGCGAAACAGCATGGCAAGACTCCAGCAGACCAGACAGCACTGATCGGAAAGGATAACAAGAACACCGCATTCCGCGAAATCCGGGATGGCCGGGCCGTTTTGGCGTGAAGATCCATCCATTCGTCCAGCCCAAGCGGAAGGCACTGGTTCTCGCGTCCCGGCCTTTCTCGATTTCCAGCGCGGCATCCATTCGAATTATGGTTCGTCGATGCAACTCAAATAGCGGTTCACGAATCTTGGGGGGCGGACTGTCCCACTCACGATGTCATGACTATCCTGCGGCGGTGATGCCCGGAGCACCGTTCGTGCGGTGCCGCCGAGACATCCCCCTCAAGACTCGCGAATCGGCGAACAGAACCTGGACGAGCCAGGCGGCGTTCGGACGGGCGGGTGTTGAATGGTCCACCAGTCAGGGTTGGGATGCGGTTATGCGGATTCGGGATCTGTTCCAGTCCAAGCCATTTGTCATGTCGCTGGAGGTCTTTCCCCCCAAGACGGAAGCGGGTGATGAAGGACTGTACCGGGCGCTGGAGCGACTCCGCCCCTACGATCCGGCGTTTGTCTCCTGCACGTATGGTGCGGGGGGCAGCACGCAAAATCGCACCGTGGATATCTGCCGCCGAATCCAGACCGAGTTCGCGTTGCCAGCCACCTCACATTTCACCTGCGTGGGGGCCACGCGGCTGGAACTGCTCGACTGGCTGTCTCGGGCCACGCAAAACGGGATTGCCAACATCATGGCCCTTCGCGGGGATCCGCCCCAGGGGCAGGCGGAGTTTCGGGCGGTTGAGGGCGGTCTGGCGAACGCCAACCAGTTGGTCTCACTCATCCGCGAGCATTACCCCAACATGGGAATTGGTGTCGCGGGTTACCCTGAAAAGCATCCCGAGGCTCCCAGCCTGGATGTCGACCTGCAGAACCTGAAACGCAAGGTCGATGCCGGAGCAGATGCCGTCTTCACTCAGCTGTTCTATGTGAATGAAAACTTCCTGCGGTTCCGGGACCGCTGCGGCGCGATGGGGATCGAGATTCCCATCGTTCCCGGAATTATGCCCATCACCGAATTCGCCCGGATCAAGCGAATCACCGCTCTCTGTGGAGCAGTCTTTCCCTCTTCGCTGGCCGCCCGACTGGAAGCGGTTCAGACCGATCCCCAGGCACAATTTGAAATTGGCGTCGAATTCGCAATCGAGCAGTGCCGCGAGCTTATGACCGCAGGCGTTCCCGGGATGCATTTCTACGTTCTGAATAAAAGCGAATCGTGCGAACGCATTCTTGAAGGATTGGGATTGAAACCTGAGCCGGTCACGGCATAGAGAGCTTGCTCACCTCGAACAGCGAAAGTACTCCATCGCGATTCTGGTCAAGTTCATCAAACTGATCCCGCGATCCGGGAAACTCACGCCACGAAACCGACTTGTCGGTGTTGCGATCCATCCGCTGAAACCAGATGGGCCCCTGGCCAACCGGCACCCGGCGAAGGGCTTCCCCGTTCCGACGGCTCACCGGGCGCACAAGTTCCGCCGCGCGCGGACTCGCCAGACCCACCAGCAGTGACAACTGCCCCGGCAACTCATTGATCGCCAGCTGTCCATCCCCATCCCGATCCAGCCCCGCGATGTGCTGCGGGCTCTGAACGAGTTCCCAGGCCGAAAGACGACGATCACCGCTCTGATCCAGCACGTCAAACAGTGACTTGGATTCACGATGCACGGTCCACTGCAACTGGCAGCGAGTTGCCAGATCATGCAGCTGGATCAAATGATCCAGTTCTTCTCGCGTAATCTGCCCATTCCCGTCTGTGTCAGCCAAAGCGGCCTCCGGGGCGAATTCGGCCTTCATCTCAGTCACGAGAGAGACAAACTCCAGAGCCGACAAGTAGTCATTGTCATCTCGATCAGCCGTCGCGAATTCCGTCGTCAGTTCGCGACGCTGAATCTGTTCCAGCAGTCCATGATTCTGAAACCGGACCTCGAATGAACTGCCACCCAGGTCGACGACATGGGTTCTCCGAGACGTTCGCGAAGCCGCCAATCCCTCCAGCCAGCGCACACCTTCGCGGCGCGAAACATAACTGACCAGCAACTGTGGATACGGCTCGCGGACGGATACTGCGGTCAGTAACTCGTCCTCCGAGTAGAAACCGTTCTGGTCTCGATCGGCCACAGCCTGTACCCCCGATACTGCATTTCGTGGAACTCCCGATGCCTGACCATACCGCTGAACGATTTCTCGAACACCCATTGCCGTTTGATCAACATCGGACATCACCCAGAATGGGGCGGTCTTGAATTCCGCTGTAGCAGACCGCCGGTCGGGCATCTGCAGTTCCGCCAGTTCGGAAGCCGAGATCGACTCATCGTTGTCAAAGTCGCAACGGAGCAGAGGTGTCGACGCACCTTGCAACTCCATGGGCGAGAGCATCCCATTACGATCAGAATCGACCAGTGAGAACAAAATCCCTGTCTGGCGCTGGGTACGGTCATCAACCGAAATCCGCATTGCCGGTCCGTACTTTGGGAACAGATAATTCCGCCACTCCGCTCCGGACAACTGACCATCACGGGGATCGACATCCGCTGTCTTCCAATCGCTCCCGACCATCTGCAACTGACGCAGTTCCGCAGACCAGACCGCCAGTCGACTGGCTTCGACGACGTCCAGATGACCATCCCGATTCTGGTCTCGGCTTGTGAACACGCGGCTTGCATATTCTTCCCGAGCAGCCCCGATGTGGTGTCCTTCCAGTTCCAGGGATACCCAGACCACGCGATCCGGTAGAAACACCAACAGGCTCGATGACGATTCAGCAGCCACGGAGAATGCGTGACTCCCGGTTCCGAGCAACAGGCCCAAGATCAATCCGCTGAACTTCATGGAATCTCCGGTGCACTCACTCTTACCGAGCCCCGGCACTCCAGACAAACGCTGCGGTATAACCCAGGAAGCTGCAGCCTTCATAGGCTCTTTGCCACTGTCGACAGAACGGCCCGGTCAACGTGGGCCCGTCTGAGTCATGATGTGTTCCCATCCGCCACGCCAGAGAGGTCAGGCAGGCAAACGCCGTCGCCAGCAGCACCGGACTGGTGGGCAACCCCTGATGCTGAAAATGAGCCAGTGTGACCACCAGCAGGTTATTCAGAAAATGCAGCAGGATCGGCACCCATAGCGTTCGGGTTTGAAGATAGACCCCGTGCAGGAACAACCCGATCGGCAAGGTCGCCAGCGCATGGGCGGGCGGCATGTGCATCAACCCAAATAACACGGTCGTGGCCAAGACCCCACCGACCGTACCCCAGCGGCGGACCATTCCCTGACCGATCAGCCCTCGAAACACCAGTTCTTCCCCAAGCGCGGGGCCCAGAGCGATGGCCATCACCAGGATCGGATATGACACCCCCGTCGCCAGTGCCTGCACATGTTGATTGGTATCCACAGCCAACCCGAACCAGGCCTGACTCCACCGATACAACTCATTCGACAAAATCGCCAGCGGAACCACCGCTCCGGCGATCAGCAAGCCGTCCTGCCGCCGCATGGAGGTGAGTCCAATACGGAATCTCCATTCCGGCCCCAGTCGCCATCGGACCAGTGGAACCAGCACCAGAACAGAGCCCAGCGTACTGGCGCCGATCACCAGAAAGCTGCGATCCAGTTCGATCGCCATAAACAGATCGAGCATCCGTTGCGGTGACAGGCTGCTGAGCCCCAGTGCGCTGAACGCAATCAGTGCCAGAACCAGACAGACTACGGCAAACTGGATGACGGCATACCCCGCTATCCAGAACAAAGCTTCTCCGGGCCCGACATCTCGCCAGCCGCCCGACTCAGACAGATTCGCAGTCTCGTTCGCTGTCTCTTCCGACATCCCGGCACCTTTCTGGAGAGTGCCCGTTCGCGAAAATCGATTATTTGACTATAAGATGGGGTATCCGGGGAGTCAATTCGTGATCGTCTCTCACAAGCGGCGATCTGGTGACTCCGGGGATTATTTTCATAAGATGCGACCCTTTCCACCGAATCATACTCGGGGAGCATCCCGCTGTGAGAATGGTCCCCTCTCTCAACACCCGCCGCTGGGTCGCCTTCCATGACGGATCTACCGAATCCTGCAGACCTCGTCTACTGCTTTGGCTGCAACGAACGATTTCTCAACTCTGATCTTCGTCAGGTCTGCCCTCGCTGCGGTCAGACAGCAGATGACAACCTGGTTCCGAGCGGTCCGACTTTCCTCTGGCGTAGTGCCGAAGCATGGGGGGCCCGACAGGCTCCTCCACCGGGTGATATTCGCGAGGCCCCCCTGGAACTTGTCGGGCAGACCATCGGGGATTACGAAATTTTGTCACTGCTGGGCCGCGGCGGGATGGGGTATGTGTTTCATGCACGCCATTTGCCGCTTGACCGCTATTCGGCTCTCAAGGTTCTCTCGCCCCATTTGATCACACACGACCCGGACTATCTGGAACGCTTCGTGCATGAGGGCCAGGTAATGGCCGCCATCATGCACCCCAATATTGTATCGATCTACAACATCGACCGGATTGGTGACCTGCACTGCCTGGACATGGAGTACGTCCCCGGTCGTTCACTACAGCACCTGCTTCAAGACCACCGATTGTCGATCGAACGAGCCCTGTTCCTGGCCAGTGAAATCGCCTGGGGCCTGTCGGAAGCCCATCGTGCTGGTATTCTGCATCGCGATCTGAAGCCGGACAATGTTTTGATGACACTGAACGGGATTCCCAAGATCGGGGACTTTGGCCTGGCCAAACGGCTGGAACACGGTCGCATTGAGCGTTTGCTCCCCGCCGGAACACCTCATTACATGGCTCCGGAGCTGTTCGAAGGCCACCCGCCCACAGCCGCCACGGACGTGTATTCTCTGGGAGTGTGCCTGTACCAGATGCTGGTCGGCAGAGTGCCGTTTCGGGAATCGGGCATGAATGCTCTAATCTCGGCAGTCACCACGACTCCCATCACGCCGCTGCGACTGTTGCGGCCTGACATACCGCTCGACATTGCGGAAGTGGTCCATCAGATGCTGGAGAAGAGTCCCGCAAATCGTCCGCAATCCGGCGTGGAAGCCGCACAACTGCTCGATGCGGTGATCGGGGGGATGCCTGACTTGCAGGCTCTGGTCGCCGAAGCGTTCGACCACGAACCGCACGTCCGCTGGAAACCCCAAGCGGGTGGCTTCGAATTTTATGTCCCCCTGCCCCATGGCCGGCATCAACAGGTTTGGATTGAGTCTTCAGGTACCGCCGCTCGCGAGAAGATTCTGCGAATCACCACACGCTGTTGCCCGGCGGATCCCCGGTACTTTGAAAAAGCCCTGCGGATCAACAATACGGTCGTTCACGGCGCGCTGATGATTCAGGACATCGATGGCGTCCCGTGGTTTCTGATGCAAAACTGCTATCCACGATTCACTGTCGATGCGGAAGAAGTCCGCCGTAGCGTCCTGGAAATCGCGTTTCACGGAGACGCCGTCGAACGCGAAATCACAGGCATCGACCACAATTGATGCCCCTGGCCTCCAGAAAACCCCAATGAGCACCGACCCGTCCAGTACCGAACATGCGGTCTCTCGCATCCTGCATCGCCTGGCAGACGGGGAGGCCGGCGCGGCCTCGGAGTTGTTACCGCTGGTGTACGAAGAACTGCGTCGTCAGGCCGCCGCGCGGATGCGGCATGAAGCCGTCGATCACACGCTACAACCCACTGCCCTGGTTCACGAAGCGTACCTGCGACTGGTACGCGGACACCCCGAAGACTGGGACAACCGGAGACTCTTCTTCGGCGCGGCGGCGGAGGCCATGCGGCGTATCCTGATTGAACATGCCCGCAGCCGCGACCGGCTGAAACGTGGAGGTGACCGCCAGCAGGTCGTCGACTGCGATCCCCAGGAGATCGCGGGCCTCGACCCCGGGGAGATCCTGGCAATCAACGAAGCACTGGACTCGCTGGAACAGGAGATGCCCGATAAGGCCGAACTGGTCAAGCTACGCTATTTCGCGGGTCTCGACGAGATGGCCGCAGCCGAAGTCCTGGGGATCTCCCGGGCGACAGCCGCCCGCTGGTGGATGTTCGCTCGGGCGTGGCTGTTCGATCGGCTGAAGTCGTAATCCATCCGGCGCAGTTTCGAATCACCAGCCAAGACCAGTGGTGTGTGCCCGCACTCCGCAAGTTTCGATCTCGACGTAGTCTTATTCTTCCGGAACATGTTCCCCCCGGCTGACACGCCCCAGCATTCGATCGGCCATCCGGAGCACAAGCCCCCGCAGCACGAGGGTCACCGCTCCATAGATCGCCAGTGGGATCAGCAACTTCCAGAAGAGCGGCCAGTGGTGATCCACCCGCCCAACCGGGGGTAATGGGTAGGTCTCTTCGAGAGTCATCAGCCAGACTGCCGGTGAGGCGATCAGGCCATCGCGCAGCCACCGCGCCGATACGTGAGCCAGGTCCAGGGCATACAGCATCACCGGCCCCCCCAGTACCAGAATCGCTAGCAGGCTGAGCAGCTGCATGACGGCACGCATTTGTGATCGGGACTTGAGACCAATCCCCAGCCCCAGCCACATCACCATTCGCAGGAAGACCACGACACTTGTGATGGACAATGCCAGATACCGCAGATCCATCCGGTAACCGTGATACCACTGCTGAAACCCAAAGATCGAGACAAACGGGACCATCAACGTCCAGAACAACCGCCGGACCCCACTCAGTTTACGAATCAGAATGTCACGTCCCGCGATTGGTGCCACCAGCAGGACATCCAACGTCTGTCGAGAGCGTTCCGCCGAGATCACACTCGCGGAGTGGATCGTAGTCAGCCCCAATGCAATCACCCACACCAAGTACAGCAGGATGGTCATCGCGGACCGGGTCTGCATACTCAGATTGACCAGTTGAGCCACCAGCAGAACCGGAATTTCGATCACCACCAATACGCGAAACAGATAGCGAAACGTCCCCAGCGAGCGGCGTGTTGTTTCACGCCAGGTGATCGGATCATGATCCGGATACGGATCTCCATCCCGGACCAGAATCACGCCCCCGGTAACGGTGTTGGCCTGATTAAAAAAGGCATCCAGCTGCTTGAACAGAATAAGCAGGATATTCTTGGGCGGCACAAACGCCCGGTCGTACAAGAACACACAGGCCAGGCCAAACGCCACCAGCGTCATCGGCCCCAGAACAATCAGTGACAGCACCAGCCGCACCAGAATCTCATTTCCCCCCGAATACAGCGGAGCCCAAAAAACGGAAGAGAACGCAATGCACAGGTAACTGGCGATATAGGCTTCCACGGTGGTGCGGCAGTACGTCGAGCACATGATCGACATCATCCCGACATACACTGTCAACAACGTCAAGAACACAAACGCGAAGTACAACTCCGCTGTCGGCACACCCCCGAAGCTATATGCGGTCGCCATCAGGGGAAACGACAACACCACGAACGCCAGCATGGGTATGACCCGGCTGAGCGTTTTCTGCAACACAATCCACTGGCGGGGAATCGTCGTCAACAACAGCAGAGACAGGCTCTCGCGCTCCTTCTCTCCGGCAAACGCCCCCGCACAGGTCGCTGGAAGAAACAACAAAATTGCGAGCAATTGCAACTGGTAAATCTGCCGAAACATCTCGGCCCCCTGCCCCAGCTTGGCGACGCCCCCCGACGCCCCCCGGCCATAAATGATGAACAGTCCGGAAGCAAACAGAATCAGTGCATAGATTGTCCGTACCCAATACGTGCGGGGACGGACCGCCTGTTCGATTAACTCCTTGGCGAGAAGGGGCATGCCGAGATGGTGCCGCCAAGTGGCCTGCATGACGAGTTCCTGAACAGAGAATTCCGGGGCATCGAGTCGAACGTGTTACGCCATCTCTTCCCCGACTGTGGGCGGGAATTCCCATTCGCAGAAGGGCTATCTCAATCCAGTTCTTCCAGGAACCGGCCCAGTTCGGACTCCGCGTGATCATCCCCGCACTTCCCCGCAGCAACGATCCCCGACCGAAAGGCGGATCGAGCCTCATCAATCCGCCCCAGTCTAGTCAGCTGCTGCCCCGCCATCAGAAAGGATGGAACATACGGATCGGCATCCGCCTGCAGCCCGGCCAGCAGCGTCAGACTGCGGTCGTGGTCACCTTCTTTTTCCAGTTCCAGCGCCAGCATGTAGCGCAATGTTTGATCCTGTGGCTCGTCGACGAGCATGGCTTCCAATTTTTGACGACGCGACATCACACACCAGCTTTCCCGAACGACGAACCAAAACCAGAGAGTAACGCAGATCGCCATACCCTGCCATTTCACCAGTGACGCGGTCCAGGCTGCGACTTCCCTGCGGCCATCAAATCGATAAACTCCGATGAATGCTTCCCGCGGCCTTGTTCTGGGAGTTAAGCCATGCGACGTGATTTTTTGAAAAATTCAGCAGCCACTGCGGCCATGTGGGTCGCCCACCAGGCTCGAGCTGAGTCGCCGGATCGCAAGCTGGGAGTAGGACTAATTGGCCCCGGAGGAATGGGCACTGGCCATCTGAATCAACTGGTAAAACGGACAGACATTGAGCTGCGATGGGTCTGTGATGTCGATCGTCAGCGGCTGGAAAAAGCGCACCAGACCGCCACAAACCATGGTCATCCGACGCAAGGGACGGGCGACCTGCGGCAGGTGCTGGCTGATCCACGAATCGATGCCGTGTTCATCGCCACTCCTGACCATTGGCACGGCCCCGCTGCGATTCTGGCGCTGAATGCGGGCAAGCATGTCTATGTGGAAAAGCCCTGCTGTCACAATATCCGTGAGGGGCAATTGATGCAGGAGGCGGTCCAGAGGTCCGGCAAGAAGCTGCAGGTGGGTACGCAAAGCCGCAGCACAGGATTTGTCCGCGAGGGGATTGAACACGTATTGCGAGGGGAGATTGGCGAGGTACTGGTTGCCAAGGCATGGAACAGCCAGCGTCGTGGTTCGATCGGCAAAACACAACCGACCACTCCGCCTGAGCCGCTCGATTTCGACACTTGGCTGGGGCCAGCGGTGCCTGTTCCCTACCGAACCAACCTGCTGCATGGCGTCTGGCGGTGGTGGTACGACTTCGGGTGTGGAGACATGGGGAACGATGGCGTTCATGACATCGATGTCGCGACGTGGGGTCTCGGCGTTGCGGGCCTTCCTAACCGAGTGACCTGCCTGGGCGGCAAGAACTTCTTTGATGACGACCAGCAGTTTCCAGACACCCAATATGTCGTCTGTGAATACCCCACATCGGGGGCCCCTGCCGGACGACACAAACAACTGATTTTCGAACAACGCATCTGGTCACCCTACGTCCAGGAGGGGTACGAAAACGGCGCGGCGTTCTACGGCACCGAGGGCGTCTTAATCCTCGGTCACAGCGTGGGTTGGAAGCTGTATGGTCCGCGAAACAAGTTACTGGCAGAAGGTGCCGGCAGTGGCGACCTGGCAGGCCATCATCAGAACTTCTTCGATGCCATCCGAAAGGATCAAACCCCGCATGCCGACATCCTGGCCGGGACCACGGCGGCGGCGATCGTCCATTACGGGAACATTGCCGCGCGGGTGGGCCGGGTACTGAATATCGACCAGTCAACCGGTCGAATTACAGGCGACGCGGTGGCTGATGCCCTGACCCATCGAGCTTACCGTCCGAACCACTGGGCGACTCCCTCCCTCTGAAACCCCCGTCATCGTGCCCACCGGCAAGTCCCTCTTGCAGGACTCCGCCCGTTGTACGAACATCCACCTGTTAACTCGGCGAGGCGATACGCCGGGTCAAGATTTCGGCGGACCAATGACGGTCTGCTTGCGGGGGAGCGCATGGATGTGGTGTTCTCGTTGTCATACTGATGTCGCAGCGGAGATTGCCGAAAACGGTCAATCGCTGCTCTGCACATCTTGCGGGACAGAGATTCAGCGGTTTTACACACCATCGCTGCATCCGAATACTCGGAGCGCACGCGAATTGCTGGAGCGGTGGTCCCATGCGGATTTGCTTGATCCGCAGGCTGCACCAGATCTGGAAGCACTGCCCGCTGCTCCCACTCCGGTCTCGCCGACCATCCCGAGCGAACTATCCCGCGCAGTCTCTGCCGCTCCACCCGAGGTCGTAGCTGATTCCCCCGAAACCGTTCTTCCAACGGCAGAATCGGCTTCGAGAGTACCGAGCGAGTCCGTCGAACCAGCGGCTCCGTTTGAGCTTCCAGCCAGTGAGGGTTCCCCCTCACGCCGTAGCAAACCAGACCGTTCCCAGCCTAAGCCACGAACGGTCTTCCGGGTCGACGCCGCGCACAACACCACGCATCCCGTGGCCCCCACTCCCCCGCCAGTGCCACCGCGTAAACCACATTTCTCGGCCATCGTGGGGGATGACCCACTGGCCACGACGTCCCACGAAACCCCTCGTCGTCCCGAACCGATCTCTCCTTTACAGGCCATCTCTCAGCCCGCAATTGCCCAAGACGCGGGGCGCGGGGCGTCCGGTCCTGTGCTGCGAGATTCCCTCGATCCGATCGAACCGCCATTTCATCCCCCGGTTCCCCCGTCGCCTCCTCCGATTACGTCCCAGACGCCCGAGAATCGCACCGTGGTACGCGGCCCGCATGATTTGCGTCTTGATCCACCGCATGCTGGCCTATCCGGCCCCCACTTTGACCTACAAACCTTCCTGAAGCAGGACGGGCGAAAGCCTGGACGGGCGGAAGCCATCTGGGGACAGGTATTGGCCTACCTGGGTGTGGGGTTGATTACCGTGGGAACCACGCTGGTTCTGTGGGGCTGGTTCGGTAGTCAGCCGACTTATGCCCCCACGGGGTGGCTGGTCTGTACGATCGGTCAAATGCTGCTGTTCCTCGGGGTGATTACGTTGATCTCGGGCGGGATGCAGCAGACCTCACACGAAGTCACCCGCCGCGTGGAGTACCTCGGCGACTGTATGTTGAGGTTTGAGCAGTCCGCCGAAGAAGTCCTCCGCGGCCCCCATTTCCCCACAGCCGCCACAAAGACCCGCGAGTCGCAGCCCACACGGACCGAGAACGAAACAGCCTGAACCAGCAGGCATTTCCCGCGACGTTGCCGGGCCACGTGAGTTGCAGACGTTGCTTTGAGCGCCAGGGTTGCGGAGCCACAAGTGGATTGACATCGAGTCACAATCAGTGTCAATCACGGCTCAGCCCCTCCTTCTTGATATTGCGTCCAAAGACACCCAAAGAGAAGCCTGGGCCACCTCGCCTCGCCATGAACTGTAGCGCCCCCGGCGTTCGCGCGAGATGGCCTGCCGGGTGGATTGACACTCGCACGCAATGGTCCTTGTCACTCGGGCGAGTTGTCGACATGCCCGGCGTAATCCATAATCCCCACTCACTCGGATGACCGACCTTCCCAGGGGACGATCGCGTCCTGAATGACACTTCGCCTCAGCGAAGGGATGTGATCGACCGAGGCGGACGGCCGCCCACCTCGGTTCGGATGATAGGGGAGTCGTGGACCGTCATGCGTTCCGTACCGTCCTTGTTCACCGTATCGGTTCCCCAGACGAATCCCCCCGCATGAAAATCGAGTTCCACTGCGAGAGCTGTGACAGTCTGCTGCGGATCACCGAGCGTCTCGCCGGGGAAGCGATTGATTGCCCGGCCTGCCACACCCTGCAATGGGTTCCCCGGGTATCACGGGTTCCCCCCCCCGTGGCACCTCGCCCCTCTCCACCACGAGCCGATCAACGCCCCGCCCTCCGGCACCGCGAGGCTCCACCGGCTTCGAAAGCTCTCGATCGGGATTGCCCGGAGTGCCAGGCTCCCGTGTCTTCGCGAGACTCGGCCTGTTCCGCCTGCGGCACCGCTCTGGAACCCGATCGAGACTGGAATCCGACTGCCACTTCCGCCAAGGAGATCATTCAGGACGCCTGGGCCGTTTATGTCGACAATTTGTGGTTGCTGGTCGGGGCCTCCCTCATTGAAGGAGTGGTCATTCTGATTGGCTGGATGCTGATCCTGATCCCCGCCGTCCTGGCGGCGGGAGCCATTGCTCCGCTCGGAAATCCGGTCCTGATCATGTTGACGATGATTGGCATGCTGGGACTGGGCTTGATCATTCAGAGAAACCTGATGGTTGCCAGCTTCTGCAAATTCCACCTGAAGGTTGTTCGTGGGGAGCGTGTCTCCGTCTTCGACTCTATTCACATCGAGTGGCGACGGGGCGGCGTCAGCCTGCTGCCCACGGTCTACGGGTTCATGTTCATCTCGGGCCTGATGATTCTGCTTGTGCCGGGGCTGTTCGTTTTTCTGGTCTTCTGGCCATACTGCTGGGTCTGGGCCGACAACAAGATCGACAAGAGCGAACTGCAGGCATTCCCTCTGGCTCGCGAGCTGACGACCCGCAACATGGGCACCTCGATGATTCTGGCCATCATTGGGGCGGCTTTGTTTTTCGTCCATGGGCTGGCGTTTCCCTTTTCGCACTCACTCAAGGGGGTGCTGCAAGCGGTGGCCTATTTAAGAATGAGTGGTCAATCAATCCCCGGACGACCGGATCGATCCCGGAATGTCTAAATGCCCCATCAAGATTCGCCAAAGAATCGATCAATCTGTGGGAATCACTTGCACTTCGGCGGCCAGTTCGCGAGGCTCACGCATTCACAACCTGACACACCGGAGAACTGTCGATGCGTTCATTCATGGCATGCGCGGTGGCCTTGAGCACACTGCTGGTTTCAGGCTTCATGCTCCGCCAGGGCCACACTCAACCGGCTCCCTCCAAGCCGCCGCAATTGGCCAAGGGTGTCGTCTATCACGACGCCAACGGGAACCAGAAACGGGACGCCGACGAGAAGCCCTTACCCGGCGTGCGGGTCTCCAACGGCAGCCAGATCGTCGCCACCAATGACCAGGGGCAATACACCTTGCCGGTCGATGAGGACACCATTCTGTTCGTCATCAAACCGCGCGGCTGGCGGACTCCCCTCAGCACCGACAAGCTGCCGCAGTTCTATTACATCCACAAAACCGCCGGATCGCCCGATGAGACGTTCAAGTACAAGGGCGTGCAGCCCACCGGTCCGCTGCCCGCATCGGTCGACTTCCCGCTCTACCCCCAGGACGAGCCCGACCAGTTCCAGGCCCTCCTGTTTGGTGACCCTCAACCTCGCGATCAGAAAGAAGTCGACTGGATCACGCACGATGTCGTCGAAGGGCTGATCGACAAGACCGACGCCTCGTTCGGCGTCACGCTGGGCGACATTGCCTTCGACAATCTGGAGACGTTCGAACCGCTCAATCGCTCGATCGCGCTGATCGGGATTCCCTGGTACAACGTGATCGGGAACCATGACATCAACTACGACGCCCGCACTCGGAAACATGCCAACGAGACCTATGAACGGGTTTACGGTCCGTCGTACTACTCCTTCGATTACGGGCCGGTCCACTTCTTGGTGCTGGATGACATCGAGTGGATGCTCAAAGACGAGAAGAAGCAATCGTGGGGCTATCGCGGCGGCTTTGGCCCGGAGCAGTTGGAGTTCATCAAGACTGACCTCGCGCAGATTCCGGAAGACCAGCTCGTCGTGCTGATGATGCACATCCCGTTGATCGAGGTGAACGACCGGCACGGGCTGTACCGGCTGATCGAGAAGCGTCCGTTCGCGATGTCAATCTCGGCCCATACGCACACGCTGGAACACCACTGGATTACCAAAGCCGATGGCTGGGAGGGGCCGCAACCGCACCACCATTTCATCAACGTGACGGTCTGTGGAAGCTGGTGGAGCGGAGCCCCCGATGAACGCGGCATCCCGCATGCAATGATGTCCGACGGCGGGCCAAATGGGTACTCGGTGATGTCGTTCAACGGGCACGATTACTCGCTGAAGTTTCACCCTGCCGGACGAAACGCAGATTACCAGATGCAGATCGACCTGCCTGAAGAGCTAGCAGCTGCACAAACGGCAGAGACCGACATCTACGCGAATGTCTTCAACGGCTCGCTGAAATCGACCGTCGAGGTCCGGGTTGTCGGCACCAGTGAATGGCAACCGATGACCCACGTCGGTGAAGTCGATCCAACCTTTGTACGGACGGCGAAGCACGAGGAAGAACTGCTTCAGGCCAAGCCTGGCGACTTCCGCAAACTCCCCAAACCCGGGATCTGCACGCATCTCTGGAAGCTGAAGCTCCCGGCCTTGAAACCCGGTCTGCACGATGTCGAGGTCCGCACCACTGACCAATTCGGTCAAATCGCTACAGGGCACCGAGCCGTTCGCGTGGTGGAGTAACTCGCCTGACGGCCTACCTCCACGTTTTTAAACGGACGGCTAAGACGATTCGGTACGATGGCCCCGTTGATGCACCTTGGTGAGCATCAACGGGGGGGATTCATTTGTTGACCGTACCCTCATTCGTCATGAACAACTCGCAGCACACTTCTTCCGCTGAGCAGCTCCCATCATCCACCGATGCCCGTTCACCGGATGATATCCCTCGAAAACGTCGTCTGCTCATTCAAATTCTGCTTTGCTCGGTGCTCCTCGGCCTCTTGCCAAATGAGGATTCATTACTCGCCAGAATCCTTTGGTTCACCATGCTGGTGCATGCCATTCTGTGGACTGAAGCTGACGCCCGCGAACACGGTTTACCCATAGGATCATGTTTTCGCTGGTTTCTGCGACTCGCCTTTGCTTTCGCGATGCCGGTCTACTGCTTTCGATCCCGCGGCTGGAAAGGAATCGGGTTACTCCTAACGGCCATCGGATTCCTTGCCCTCAACGTGTTCATCATTCAATTGATCGAAGAACTCAAGGTTTGGCGATAAGCCCGGCAGGCTCCGTCCTTGTATCACACCAGCCGTAACTTCCCTCGAGCGAATTCAATCGCCTCGACCAGCTGATGGATATCCTCGTCATTGGAGTACACGCCAAAGCTGGCCCGTACGGTGGCACTCAACCCCAGCTTATCGTGAAGCGGCATCGTGCAGTGATGTCCGTGCCGGACGAACACTCCCTTGCGATCCAGCAGTTGAGCAAGATCTTCCGGATGCGCCCCCTTGACCGTGAAGCTCAGAATGCCACCCCGACGGGCGGGCGGCGGACCATGAATCACCATGCCAGGAATGGCCATCAGCGCATCCCAGGCGCGCTGGGTCAACCCTTGCTCATACGTGTGGGCGGCAACCAGACCTACTGACTCGATCCATTCGAGGGCCGCTCCCAGGGCGATGACCTGCGCGATCGCCGGGGTTCCCGCCTCAAACTTGGCGGGAGGGGCCGACCAGGTCGAGTGTGTCTTGAAAACGCGATCGATCATATGGCCGCCGCCCAGAAAAGGTGGCATGGCCTCCAGCAGCTCCCGACGTCCATACAGCACGCCGACGCCGCTAGGACCGTAGATTTTGTGCCCTGAAAAGGCCAAAAAGTCGATCCCCTCAGCCTGCACGTTCACGGGCAGATGCGGGACGCTTTGAGCCCCATCCACCACGAGAATCGCTCCCACGGCATGGGCCCGTTGCGCCAGCTCCGCCACGGGGTTAATTGTCCCCAGCATGTTCGACATGCCGGTCACCGCGACCAGTTTGCAACGTGAAGTCAGGCACCCGTCCAGCTGGGCCATGTCCAGTTGTCCATCCGCCGTTAACGGGATGAACTTCAGGACCGCCCCACGCTCTTTCGCAACCAACTGCCAAGGCACCAGATTCGCGTGATGCTCCATTTCACTGAGCAGTATTTCGTCGCCCGAATTCACGAAGGCCCGCGCCCACGTCATCGCCACCAGGTTCAGCGACATGGTCGCTCCACTGGTGAAGATGATCTCCTCCGACGAGTCCGCACCGATAAACTGAGCAATCCGCGACCGTGTCGCCTCCATCTGCTCATCAACGATGGCCCCGAATCGATAGACCCCGCGATAGGCATTCGCGTAGCAGGTCTCATAGACCTCACGTTCTTTGTCGATCACACATTGCGGTTTCTGTGCGCTGGCTGCCGTGTCCAGAAACGCCAGCCGCACTCCCTTGGGCAATGGCCGTGAGAGAATCGGGAACTGGGCACGAATCGTGTCAATCGGAAACATGGACGTACAACACCGAAAAAAGTCGTGGATCAGCCACCGCTACACCGCCGAGGTGACCGGCTCCGAGGATTGCTCGCCAGGTTCGATCCGGCGATTGGGAGCCAGGTCCGACTGCCAGTCGATCAGCTGCAGATCGACGGTTTCATAGCCGTTGAAGCTGTTCAGGCCAGGAGAAAAGCACAGCGAGATCGGCCCGCCGGCGGCAGCAATCTCATCCGCCCAATCCGCTTTGCCAAAGGCAATCGCCTTCATCACCTTGTTGAACTGGCGCACCTTCAGGGAAAGATGCCGCTCACCGCCACCGATCTTCTTGGGAGGTTCGACCAGTTCACAGCCGGTCGCGGCAAAAATCGGTTTGCGGTGTTCGCTTCCAAACGGCCCAAGTCCGTCCAGTTCCTTGATCGCTCCGAACGTCAGATCGTTGAGTACCACTTCCGCGTCGATCGCCAGTTCCGTGACCACATCCCCATCCGGCTTCCTGACAGCCACCCGCCGCGCAAACGCCTCCCGAAACGCATCCAGTCGGTCCGCCTGAATCCGCAATCCCGCGGCGGCTTTGTGCCCACCGTAAGTCACCAGATGTTCTGCACATTCTCCAATGGCCGCATGCAGATCGATCCCGTGTACCGTCCGAGCCGACCCCTGGCCGACCTGATCGTCGTTCATCGCAATCATGATGGCCGGCCGTTCGTAGGTCTCCGCCATCCGACTGGCCAAAATCCCAATCACCCCGGGATGCCATTCGGGATGAGTCAGCACGAGGGCTGCGGCCTCCTTCCATTCGGGATGCTCTTCGACCAGCGCCCGGGCCTCCTTGAGCATCTTCCGCTCCACCGACTTGCGGTTCTCGTTCAGCTGGTTCAGATAGTCCGCCAGCTGTGCCGCCCGCAGCCGATTGGTGGTCGTCAACAGTTCCACGGCCAGTCTGGCCTGGCCCAGGCGGCCCGCCGCGTTGATTCGGGGGGCAATCCCAAAGGCAATATCCTCCGAGCTGATCTGTTTTTTCTGCTCCATGCCGCTGACTTTCATCAGCATTTCCAGCCCCGGATGCTTGTGTTCCGGACGGGTCTTATCCTTCTCCAGCAGAGTCGACAATCCATACCGAACGATGATTCGGTTCTCACCAGTCAAGGGCACCACGTCGGCCACCGTGCCGATCGCTGCCAGACCGACCGCCCCCTTCAGATACTCTCGCATGGCCGGACTGGCCTTGGTGCCATCACCCAGTTTCTGGCAGATTGCCCACGCCAATTTGAATGCCACGCCCGCACCGCACAGTTCACCATACGGATAGTTCCCCCCCGGCAATCGCGGATGTACCAGACACGCCGCATCAGGCAGCGTATCCAGCATCGTATGGTGGTCCGTGATAATCAGCTCCAGCCCCAATTCGCGGGCCAGTTCCGCCTCCTTCACCGAACAGATCCCGCAATCGACTGTCACCAGTAGCCGCTGCGAATCTTCGGCATGCAGCTTACGAATGGCTTCCAGGTTGAGCCCGTACCCCTCCTCCATCCGAGAGGGAATGTAATAATCAACGCGAGCCCCGATCAGCTTCAGACAGTGCCACAGGATACTGGTCGCGGTGACACCATCCACGTCGTAGTCGCCATAGATCGTGACACACCGCTGAGCCTTGACCGCCGCGACAATCCGTTCCGATGCTTCGGGGATTCCCGGCAGCAGTTCCGGGGGATGCAGATCCGTTAGCTTCGATTCCAGAAACAGCCTGGCCTCTGCTCCAGTCTGGAACCCGCGGGAGGCCAGCACCTGCGCCAGGAGCGGCGAACACCGCATCTCCCGACTGATCCGGCTGACAATTCCACGGTCATGAGGGGCAATTCTCCAGCGACGAGGCATCCGGCAACTCTCCTGCACTCCGGTCCAATCCGAACCGCTGCATAGTACCTAACCGCCGCCCCCTGAAGAAGGATTCACTGCTACTCGTTGAAATCACGTACTCGCGTTCGGAAAGTCGGTGCGACAGACAATCCTGTCTGTCGCAGGCCCCCAAAGCCGCTGCTCGCTCTCCGATCGAGGGGCTGGCACATGGCCTGCCCGGCCACTTCTTTCGGCCATTGCCGGTCCACAAGTCCAACACGGACGGTTATCTCTCCAGCGAATCGTTCAGGACTGAGGGCTTCACTTGTCGGTAAAGGGCCGATTGCCAAAGCCCTGATGAAGCTGGTTTGCCAATGCCTCCAGATGAACGGGACTTCTGTCTGTCAATCTCGCGTATGGAACCTTCAGGTCTGGAAGGACAAAGTACACCAGGGAAGAACGCGACACGCTCTTCGGTGGATTCCGCACAGCATGGTCCATGAATGGAATTCGGCCCCCTGAAAGAACGGTGAGCAAAGATCCGGTGAAGACGATGGCTTCATCCTCTAATATGTCCACCTTGTGGGGGACTCCACGTGGAAAAATGACCAGCCCTTCATGCGAGGCTTTCACCAAGGTCAACAGATTCCCATCCTCATGACGGTCCTGGAGATACTCCCGGTCTTCACGTCGGTACTGATCCGCGTAGGCACAGAACTGCAGATAAGAATTGTCGCGAATCGGAATACGGCACTCCGCATGGAACGCGACACAGATTGCTTCCAGCAACCGCTCGGCGATCGCTGATATCCCCGACTCGTAGCATGTCGTCTCCTGGTACAATCGCGAGTCCGAGAACGAATGCTGAAGATGATCCATTCGATATTTGTGCCGATAGCAATACCGCTCGCACAGATCGACTCGATTGGTGGTGCAGGACCGCTCCATGCCGAATGGAAGAAAGCCATCCGTCCGCTCCGGAAATGCAAAGGACTCCTTGGTGTCCGGGGAGAGTTCGGAATAACAAGAGATGATCTTTCCGAAGTGCCGGTCGAGACTCTGAGGGAGTCGGATCGTGCAGTGCCCTTCGGCGATCAGTGCCTGAGCACACGCCTCATAGTCACACTGCGGAAAGAATCGCTCTGGATCGGAGAGTACGACAGCCCTGTGCCCCGTGAAGGAATCATTTCACCCCTCCCTGATCGCCGCTTGGTGTTGCGTCTCCGAGTCGAGCGCGAGTCACTTGCCGCAGTGACTCCCCTCATCGGTAGTGGGATCGCGCCACGAGGGGATTCGCATCCGGTGGGGCAACGCAAGTCGTTTCGAGCCGTATGGTCGGGACGAAGCGGGGCCGTGGTGTGGTTACCAAGTGTGGCGAGCGGATTTCGACGCCATGCTGCTGGAGCGGGCCCGCGAAGTGGAAGTGGAGATATTCCAGCCCTGTACCGCCAGCAGGGTGTTGACGGAGAACGGCGCGGTCTCGGGCGTACTCACCTCGGCGGGCCTGATGACTGCCCCAGTGGTCGTGGACGCTACCGGACGTGCGCATTGGCTGGGAACGGAGCTGGAGATCAAACGGCGAGTTCATTCTCCGAGTCTGGTGGCTCGCTACGGTTACGCGGAAGGGGCACTTCCCACACTCGATCCGTCACCATTGCTGGTGGGAAATTCATCCGGATGGTTGTGGACGGCACTGGTACGTCCCGGACTTTACCAGTGGACTCGAGTCGCTCTGGACGGTTCCCGGATACCCCGAGATTGGCAGCCAGACGAATTTTGCGACTTGGTTCCGCGAGGTCTGCCTCGAGGTGTCGATGTGACCTGGAGGTTGTCGCAGAAAGTCGCGAGCCCCGGTTGGTTCATGGTGGGAGATGCCGCCGCAGTCCTCGATCCGACCTCCGCCAAGGGAGTGCTGAAAGCACTGCTCTCCGGGATCACTGCGGGAAAACTGATCTCCGCCGTGACAACCGGATCGGCCCCCGCCGACGAGGTCGCCAATATCTACAATGATTGGTTGTCCGGCTGGTTTGTCAGTGACGCGGATCAGTTGGGGAAATTCTATCAATCCCTGGGTGTTCGGGAATTGGGAATGCGACGAGATGGAACGCCCTGAACGACATCCGCTGATCCCGGGCGACCTCATCCTGAACTCACTGCCCGCCTGCCACTAAACTTTACCCAGCTCTTTTCGCAAAGCGAACAGCTCGTCCTCGACATCGTGGGGGCTGTCATCCAGGCGGGGATCGGCGGAGTAAGCCACGGGATCGGCAACGGCCTGCACAGTCGTACGTTTGCGTTCAGCCTCGGCCAGCCGGGCTTCGATGGCGCGGTAAGTGGTCATCAGATAGTCCCGTGTGGCCATCGCCGAGGACAAATTCTGCTCCAACCCTGCGACCAGATTCTCAACCTCTTTCTTTCGCCGCAGGGCTTCGCGGGCCTGGTCCTCACGGTCGACACTCAAGGCGGTTCGGGCTTTTTCGATCCAGAGGACAACTTCACTCTGCTGCTCAGCAATCTGCCGCTCGATCCCCCCCACATTCCGCTGGGCGGTATCGACGCTGCGGCGGGCTCCGGCAATCCCTTCCTGAATCTCGGAGATAATCTCCTCGATCCCCCCCGCGCGATCGGCGACCTGCTCCAGCAGCGCACTCAGATTACAGTTCACGATCTCAGTCAGGCGGCTGAAGTACGGCATTTCAGTGTCTCCGTGCCAGCTGTGGCGAGCCTGCGCCACGTTGGCCATGCATCGATGGATGTCCTTGCCTTCAGCATCTTACGCAGGAGAATTGGCGAGAGCGAGAGGCCACACACCCGGTCGTCTCAGATTCCCTTCCCCTGGAGCGCAACGCACCCGATGGCCTCAGGGATCACGCCCATTCCTCAAGATTCCAGACATTTCTCAAAATCGATTGCGAGGACGGCCCCCGTAATCCGACTTACGGCTTCTCCTCGACCCCGCAGACGCAGACCATCGCGTGACAGCCAGGACAACCTTGCCCGTATTTTTTCTGAACGGCCGCCTGAAGATCGATCTGAGCGACGTTGGCGATCGTCGCCAGCCACGCCAGTACGTCGGCAAATTCGAGGGCCAACTCTTCTTTCGTCCCGCTGCGGAGAGCGGTGGCCAGTTCGCCCACTTCCTCCATCAGCCACATGAACGTTCCCTCTACTCCTCGCTCTTCATCTTTCCGGGAATACATCGTATCGATCAGCTGTTGCAGCTCACGCAGTGTCATCGGTGGGTTTCACGAAAGGAGGAGAACGGACCACGGAATCGTAAGCCCCCCGCAAGCCCATCGCCAGCAAGCCCAGGCACGGTGTCCAATCCAAGGTCTGCACGGAGGGAAGGATTTCTTGCGACCAGGGGAAAAGAAACCATCCCGGGAGCCAGAACCGCCTGCGGGACGGATCTCACGGATGATCGATATTGGCCCAAATTCACTGGAATCAAAATGAACATGAATATAGTCTTACAGACGTAGCATGGTTTTTCTCGCGTCGATGAAGGGCATCTCATGCACTTTCGTAAACATCTTCTGGTCGTCGTGGTTTGTCTGGCCCTGGACGGGATCGCCTCGCTGGTTGGGGCGGTTGAGAAAGGCGACACGGTTCGCTTCCGTTATGCGGGTGAATCAGCCTCCGGAAAAGTGATCAACGTGCGATCGTCAGGAGCGGTCGATGTGGAATTCCGATGGAATGGGATGAAGATCACGCGGACTTTCCCGTCGAGCCTGGTCGAAGTGGGCACTGCCCCGGAAAAGCCCGCTCCCCCTGCCGGTGGCGGGACAAA